>VGKM01000150.1 GCA_016867005.1 Candidatus Omnitrophota bacterium
TGGAATCAAAATCGCTCTTGGCCTTTAGTTTATTCCAGCCAAAACCGGTCATAACTTCAATGCCCTTTAAAACCCCGCCCGCTGTTTCTGCTTCTGGCTGCGCCCCTGCCGCTGTTTCATCAGCAAAAGCAAACGAAGTAACAAATAATCCTAACGCAATAACAATAAATAACTTAAGGGATATTTTCATAATGTTATAATTATATTATACCCTATGTTAATGTCAATATATTTTTTACGACTTCTTCCATCTCGCATATTTTTATAAAATTGCTCGTTGACAAGGTGACTTCTCTTTCACAGATAAACTTTGCGCCCGGGCAATCTTTAAGAGGAATGATTTTCTGCAAATAATCATAGCCGGTAACAGGCAAGCCGTATATTTCAGAAACGCCCAATCCTGAATCCCTTAACCTGGCAATCACTTTTTTCCTTTTTTCGGCATCATCAAAAATCAACGTGACAAACGGATAATTTGATCTTGCCGGCCCTTTTTCCTTAACCACTCTGATACCCGGCATGCCATCTAGTTTTTCTATATAAAACGATGCTTTTTCTCTCTGCTTGGCAATCTCTTTATCAACGCGGAAAAAACCCGCACGCCCGGCTTTCTTCCTGAAACGCGAAACTCTGTGAATCGGAAAGTTAATATCGAAATATTCAATATTGGCCCTATCCTTTTTCCCCAACAGGTTCCAAAATGCCTGAGGCAGTCCGAACACAAACCAGAAAAGATGCGGGCGGTAAAACAACCAATATCCGAATAGCTCAATGATTTTTATGGTTTCGGATAAAAAATCGTTTTTAACCAGGGCTTTGATTTTCTTATCAATTACCGGGCCGTATTCCTTATTATTACAACTGATCGCCCCTCCTTCATATATGGTCAGGCCCTTGCCGCGGCAGAAACTGAAAAAACCAAAATCGCCCAGCGTGCCCAATTTTTTACCTTTGTATTCCGCGCCCAGCGACTGCGCACAGTCCTCTATGATAAATATGTTATTGGCGGAAGCGATATTCTCTATTTTTTCATAATCAAGCGGGAGCCCCCCTAAATATACGGGGATAATCGCCAAAATATCGCGGTTAAATGAAACAATGCGTTCCAGTTCATCCTGATTAAAATTAAAATCAAAACCGTTTATATCGCAAATCTCGATTTTTAACCCGGCGCGATGTATTGCCAGGGGGACCAGCGGGCAGACAAATGAAGGGATAATGACAGTTCTTTTCCCTGAAACCTCTTTCAGGGATTCCAGGATAATGTATAAAGCGGCGGTCCCGGAATAAGCAACCCAAATATCGCCTGCGTTCAAATACCCCCTCAGGCCTTCTTCCAGGGTAAGGTTATCGCCCGCAGGCAAAAATATATCCTTCAGGTAAATAGGCAGCCCGGCAGTCGGGGGGATCTGGCGAAATATGTTGCATTTCATAGGATTTATTTTATAATAAACTATTCCTACATTCAACTATTTATAAATATGAGTAAAAAAAAGGTAACGCTAAAAATACTGTTGTTCCTTATTGCTTCGGATTTTCTGGAAACTTTCTCGCAATTCTTCTTTAAAAAAACAGCAATCCCTGCCAGCGGCCTGGATGTAAAAAACATTCCTGATGCTTTAATATTCTTAAACACGGTATTTTTCTCTCCCTATCTCTGGATTGCTTTTTTGCTTGTATTCCTTACTTTCGTGCTCTGGTCAACTATACTTTCAAAAATCGATTTAAGCGTAGCCGTGCCTATCGCCAGCTTCAGCTACATACTTGTGCCTCTTGTATCAATAATCTTCCTGCATGAAAAAGTAAGCGCCCTTGATTGGACAGGCATAATCTTTATCCTGATCGGGGTTATTTTCGTATCAATAAGCGCCCATAAGGACGGAGCAGCAACACAATGAAAACAAACGTATTATTTATAATCTCCCTGATAGTGCTTGCTGCTTCTTTTGATACGATAAACCAATTACTGCTTAAAAATTCAATAAATTCACTGGGTTCAAATATAAACAGCATAAAAAAGGTAATTGTTTTTATAGGAAAATTATTATTGATCCCGCAGGTCTGGATCGGCTTTTTCTTCTGCTGCCTGTCTCTGGGTATCTGGCTGTTTGTCCTGTCTAAGGCGGACCTGAATTTCGCCTTTTGCGCGGACAGCATGCATTATATTTTTATTGCCCTTGCTTCCAGGTTTATCCTTAAAGAAAAGGTGGGCTTGTGGCGCTGGGTAGGCACTGCTTCTATCATAGTAGGAATAATCTTGTTGACCATCAGCAACAGATAATACCCGCTTACTTAAGAAATCTCATAACTAATTCTGCGGCGTCCCTTCCGGAAACAAAACAACCGTGAAATCCCGGCCCCGGCCTTGTCCAGGCACCGGCAAGAAACAGGCCTTTTATTTGCGTATCCTGGGCAAGGCGGCCCATGCTTGACTGCTGGACTGTCTCTGCGAATCCATAGATAGCGCCTTCCGGCGATGAACCATAGCGCTGCATAGTAAGCGGCGTGGCAATTTCCATTATTTCAATTTGCGATGAAAGCCCGGGCAGATAAACTTCTGCGCGCCTGATCAGTTGATCTGCCGTTTTTTGTTTAAGCTTCAGGTATTCTTCTTTCGACAGGCCCTCCCAACGGGAATAGTTATCATAGGTCATGATCATTAAAGAGCCCTTTCCTTCAGGGGCAAGCGAAGCATCGATTTGAGAATGATCGGCGATCTCCAATATGGTTTTATCCATATCCCCTCTAAGCGAATACTCAAAATTATCAGAATGGCTATAACCGGGATTAATAGACATCCTTGCATGAGTCATGCCGACCGATCTTGCCGGGCACTTTAAGCCCAGGTACACCTGAAAAGCAGAAATAGATTTTTCCAACCCCATGAGGCCGGCCTCGTATTTATGCTTTATTTCCTGGTCATCCAGCATCACCGCAAGAGTATCTATAGCGTTGGCATTGGAAATAACAACGCGGGCGTAGAAATTTTCCCCT
>VGKM01000151.1 GCA_016867005.1 Candidatus Omnitrophota bacterium
GCCGGAGCGCGAATACAAAAGAGTGGGCCTTGGTTCAGGTGTAATAATAAACAAAGAGGGTTATATCCTGACCAACGAACATGTTATTAAAGAAGCGGATAAGATTACGGTGACTTTGCCGGATGGTAGAGAGTTTAAAGGTGAGATCAAAGGCCAGGACCCAAGGTCTGACCTTGCGGTCATAAAGATCGATGCCAAGAACCTTCCGGCAGCAAAGCTTGGTAATTCTGATGATTTAAAGATTGGCCAATGGGTAGTTGCAATCGGCAATCCCTATAGTTTTGCCATGCAAAATCCGGAACCTACCGTTACAACCGGGGTGATCAGCGCTCTGCATCGGTCGCTTGGAAGGACTTTATCCCAGGACAGGGATTATAATGACCTGATTCAGACCGATGCCGCGATTAATCCTGGTAATTCCGGAGGCCCGCTGGTGAATCTGCGCGGAGAAGTGATCGGGATCAATGTCGCAATTTTTTCAACAAGCGGAGGGTATCAGGGTATTGGTTTTGCAATACCGGTAGATGCCGCAAAAAGAATAATCAGCCGTTTGATCGAAGGCAAGAAAATTGTCTACGGATGGCTGGGGATTACAGTGCAGGAAATGAATGAGGACCTGGCAAAACATTTAGGCCTGCCTGACCGAAACGGAGTTTTAGTCGCAAAGGTGCTGGAAGACGGCCCGGCTAAACGCGCAGGTATGAAAGAAGGCGATATTATAAAACAGGTGAATTCTACCGCTATTAATAATGTGCGTGAATTATTGGGAGCAGTCGGAAAGATCGAAGTAGGAAAACATGCCAGGGTCCTGGCATTCCGTGATAAGAAAACTGTCACCCTTGATGTGATTATCGGAGAGAGGCCTGTTTCAGAAGAAGGCCAAGCCGGTACAGAAAGCGATGCAAAAGTTAGCTCCTGGCGCGGCCTTAAAGTTGAAAACCTTACTCCGGAAATAGCCAAGAGGTTCAGGGCAGAAGAAACGCAAGGCGTGATAGTCATGGATATTGAGCCCGGTTCCAGTGCGGATGACTCAGGCGTTATCCCGGGTGATGTAATTTTATCGATAAATAAAAATCCGGTAAAAAATATTCTCGATTATGAAAAAATCACAAGATCCTTAAGAGGGGATGCACTGATAAGGACCGCCCGCGGGTTCTTTTTAATCAAGGAAAAGAGTGAGAAGAAATAATACCGCGGCCATTGAGCGGGCAAAGAAGTTTGTTTTTTTGCTCTTAAAGTTCAGGCAAAGGCCCGAGAGAGAGCTTATTTTCCGCCTTAAAGAAAAAGATTTTGATGAGGAAACGATAAATAAGACAATCGTTTACTTAAAGAAATACGGGTTCATAGAAGATAAGAACTCCGGTGATTATCCGGAAGAAAAAGCAGCGTCAGAAATCGTACGGCAGAAGCTTAAAGAATTAAAAGGTATCGCGCCTCAGGCAGCAAAGCGCCGTATTTATACCTATCTTTTACGCCGCGGATTCTCTCCGGAGACCGTAAATGAGGTAATATTTCACAAAACCCCCGCAGGTTAAACAGCTAAAAATGACAGCAGATACATTAAGAGCAAAGTTTCTCGCATTTTTTAAAGCCAAAAAACATAAGGTTGCCGAAAGCGACTCCCTGGTTCCGAAGGATGACCCTACCGTGTTATTTACTCCTGCCGGGATGAACCAGTTTAAGAAGCAATTCCTCGGGGTTATCACTGATTTTACCCGTGCAGCTACGTCTCAAAGATGCCTGCGTACCGATGACCTGGAAAAAGTAGGAAAAACTCCCGTGCACCATACCTTTTTTGAGATGCTGGGCAATTTTTCTTTCGGGGATTATTTTAAAGACGATGCAATTACCTGGGCCTGGGAATTCTTGACCGAAGAACTAAAGATCGACAAAAATAAACTCTGGGTCTCTGTTTATAAGGATGATGAAGAGGCATACAAAGTTTGGCTTGATAAAATCGGCGTCCCTAAAGAGAAAATCATAAAACTCGGCGATCACGATAATTTTTGGCCAGCTGACGCAAAAGAGCTTGGGCCAAACGGGCCGTGCGGGCCGTGCTCGGAGATATTTTTTGACTTTGGAGAAAATACCGGCTGCCGGGAAAAGGTCTGCGATCCGTCTTGTAGTTGCGGGAGGTTTGCAGAGATCTGGAACCTTGTTTTTACTCAATACAACCGCCGCGATGGAGGGGCTTTAGAGCCGCTTCCGAAAAAAAATATCGATACAGGAATGGGGCTGGAGCGCCTGGCTGCTGTAATGCAAGGGGTGCAGAATAATTTTGAAACCGAATTATTCCAGCCCATAATTCAAGAAATAGCCAGGAATGCGGTTAGGAGCCCTAATATAAAAAGCATAGATGCATATGCGGTAGCTGACCATATCCGGGCAATTGTTTTTGCTATCTATGACGGGGTTATGCCCAGTAATGAATCACGGGGGTATGTGATAAGAAAATTGATCAGAAAAAGCGCTTTACACCTGAGGCCTTTTGGCATAAAGGGTGCGTTTCTCTATAAATTAGTGCCTATATTGGCTGAGATCATGAAAACGCCGTATCCTGAATTAAAAGAAAGGCAGGAGGATATCGCCCAGGTCATCCTTGCGGAAGAAAAAGCATTTTTAACCACGCTTAATTCAAGTGAAGCGCTTTTTAAAGAGAAATTTAAAGAAGTATCAAAAAAGAAGAATAAGGAACTTGCCGGCAAGATTGCTTTTCAGCTCTACGATACATATGGAGTGCCGTTTGAGTTGACTAAAGATTGGGCAGATAAAAACGGGATTGATATTTCATCGGAGGAATTTGGAAAAGAGCTTGAGGCGCAGAAGTCGCGTTCAAAACTACTTAGCGCTATGAAAGGCGACGTCTTTGATATAAAAGAATTGCACCTCGGGGCGAAGGAAACAAAGTTCCTGGGTTACAAGGCAGAAGAATCCCGGTCAAAGATATTGAAGCTGGTAAAGGATGGTGCGCCTGTTAAAAAGATC
>VGKM01000152.1 GCA_016867005.1 Candidatus Omnitrophota bacterium
TTTTAAATTCTTTTTTATCTTGCGTAAGATCCTTTCAGAACCTGACTCGATACCGACAGCAACGCTCGGGATAAAACCTGCTTTACGCATTAAAAGCAGGAGTTCTTCATCAAGAGTGTCGAGCCGTATCCCATTGGGAAGGAAAAACCTCATATTAAGTTTTTCTTTTATCAGGGCATTGCAGAGGCCGGCTGCATGGTCTCGGTGAAAAGTAAAGTTTTCATCCATGATGGCTATTGTCTTCATCCCATGCTTTTCCTTCAGAAGCCGTATCTCCTTCATGATATTTTCCGTAGAGCGCTTCCTCACGAGCCGCCCGGCAATTATATGAGGAGAACAAAAAGTACAAAGGTAAGGGCATCCGCGGGTAGTGATGATCGGCGCGGTATTTCCCGAGGTGATCGAACCGGGCTGTGCGTAATCTTCCGGCCTGATCAGGTCCCAGCTCAATAGATCAAAGTCATCAAGGTCATCATGAAAAACTGCAGCGTTAGACCTGATTACGGCATTTTCCCTCCAGATCAACCCGGGAATAGATTCAAAACCAATATCTCTCTTTTTGCTCAATTTATCCAAAAGCATTACAAGGCCGATCTCTGCCTCGCCTCTGAACCCAAAATCCGAAGAATCGAAATATTTTATTGCCTCTTCAGGCACGCTTGAAGGATGCGGCCCCCCTACGATCGTAACGATGTTTTTATCCAGTTTTTTTGTTATATCCAATATCTCCTTTACCTCTTTGATAGATAAAGACCATGAATTAATACCCACTAAATCAAATTTATTCCGGCAGATATAATCTTTATATTTAACAGAATCAAACCCCTCTTTCAGGCAATCAAGTATCTGGACTTGGTAACCGTTTTTACGCAAGGCCGTAGCAAGATAGCCCAGGCCTAAAGGGGGAAATTTTGCAAGGCCTAAGTATGATTTCTTATAAGGGGCGAGCAGCAATATCCTCATTTATCCGTCCTGATAAAATCTACCAATTCTTCAATTTTGTCTTCTAATTTATTATGCGGCACAAATCCCAGGGCCTTCCTTAGGAGTACGGTGCTAGCTACAGAATCATCCGGCTCGCCTGCCCGCAAAGAAGCATGCTGCGGTTTGATCTTTTTATTGATCATCCCTATTAGGAGCGTGGCGATCTTATTTACAGATGTCCCAATCCCTGTCCCGACATTAAAAATCCCGAAATTAATATTTTTTTCCATGGCAAGGATATTTGCTTCTGCAACATCGGCCACATGAATAAAATCACGAACCTGCCTGCCGCTGCCGAAAATAACAGGCGGCTTCCCCTGCAGTAGGCGGTTCACAAAAATCGTAATGACCCCGACATAGGGAGTAAGCGTCTGACGGGGGCCGTAAGTGTTAAAGTACCTTAAGACGACACAATCAAAATGATTGGCCTTAGCCATTAAGAAACAGTATCTTTCGGAAGCCAGCTTTCCGACTCCATAAGGGGAAATCGGCTCCAATTTTGAGCTCTCGCGTATCGGAAGGGGATTTTTTCCATACACCGCCATAGAAGAAGCATAGATTATTTTCTTCACTTTTTCTTCAGCCATAGCGCGCAGCACGCAAACCGTGCCCATACAATTTGTTTGCGCATCAGCATAAAAATCCCGGAATGAATTTCGTATACTTACTTTGGCTGCATCATGAAAAACAATATCGGCCCCCCTCATTGCCTTCAGAAGCACAGGCCGATCAAGAATGTTACCGATGATTAGCTTGGCCCCTTTTGGGACATTACTGGCTTTTCCCATCGATAGATCATCTATAATCACGGTCTCAATGCCGGCCTCTATCAGCCGGCCGGCGATATGGGAACCGATAAAACCTGCCCCGCCAGTTACCAGCGCCTTCTTATACTTATTGCGTTTTTTCATCCTGGCCCTCTCTGATCACAGACACTTGCGTGACTAATGAAGAAATAATGTCTTTCTTAGAATTCCAGGAAACACCTTCTAAGATAGTAGAATTCTCAATTCTCACCGGGTATTTTATGGTGACATTGTTGCCTATAACCGAGCGGCTGATTGTCGCACGCGGATGTATCCTGCAATTTTTTCCGACTATCTTATCCTCCCCCAACAGCTTAAGCTCAAACTGATTGCAGCTTAAAAGGTCTGAGGCATAAGTGATGTTCATATCCCAAAGCACTACTTCTGCCGGATATACCGCCAGGCCGTCTTCAATCAATATCTGAATGGCATTGGTAATTTCGTACTCATCCCGCATTGCCGTCCTGGGCGTGCGCCTGATGGCGTCAAAAATATTTAAATCGAACAAATATATCCCGCAGCCCTTCAGGTTATTATGGAAATACCTTGGCTTCTCAATTACCCTTTTTACCCTGCCGTCGTTTTCCAGTAAGACCGCAAAGTTTTTCTTTAAAAGTTGATAGTCATCTTCTTTTTTTACCGCAAGCACAGCACTGGCATTTTTTTCTTTGTAGACATTGATAATTTGCTCAATATTCTTAGGGATAAAGAATATATCCCCCAGCCACAGAAGAAACGGCTTATGCACGTAATTTTCCAGCTGGCCTACTGCATGGGCGATACCAAGAGCTTCCTTCTGCTCAACGTAAGAAATATTTACTCCCAGAGATTTACCGTCTTTAAAATAATCGCAAATTTTATTTTTCAGGTGGCCGACAACAATAATAATATCGCTAATGCCTATCTTCTTCATTTCTTCGATCTGATACGAAATGATCGGCTTGTTACAAACCGGCAATAGCGGCTTAGGAATGGATAAACTTAACGGCCGTATCCTTGTCCCGGCTCCGGCAGCCAGAATAACGCCTGAAAAATCAGAATTTGTGTTTTTCATAGCAATTTGTCCTTTTTTTAAAGAGAATTGATTATCCTCTTCCGGTACAACGAAACCTTCATCCTTAAATAAACCAAAAAAGAAAGCATGTCGGAAGCCGTCTTAATGACCCCCAGCGCGGATTTCCCCTTTTCCCA
>VGKM01000153.1 GCA_016867005.1 Candidatus Omnitrophota bacterium
CGTCAACCCGCCTTACGGCCACAACCAAAAACTCTCCGGCTAAATTGATTTCCTGGATAGTTTTTCCTATAAGGCTGTTTTTTACTTCAATTTCGATAACTCCGATATCTTTTGATTCAATGAGATAGCTTGAAAAACGGCTCTCAATGATCTTGTCTCTTAACATGGCAGCAAAAAGTATGGTGCCGCTTATGATATCTAACCCGAGAGCCGCATAGATATGAGCGCGATGAGGGTCGTAAACGCGCGCCATAACCTTAGGGACCTTAAAGATTCTTTTTGCAACCTGTGCGGAAATCAGATTCGTATTGTCGCCATTGGTAACCGCGCAAAAGGCGTCGGCTTTCTCAATGCCCGCCTGCTTCAGGAGGTTGAGGTCAAAACCGTTTCCTACCAAGGTCAGGCCGTTGAATCCGCCGCTTAAGCGCTCAAAGGAACTTTGCGACTTATCGATAACCACAACATTAAAGCCTTCCTGAGACAAAAGCTTTGCTAATTCAGAACCAACTCTTCCGCAGCCGACAATTATGACATACATCGTTCACCTCGGTAAACTTATTTGCTTTTGACAAGGTCAACCAGTTTTTCAAATGTTTTTCTGTCGTTCACTGCCAAGTCAGCAAGGATTTTTCTGTCTAATCCGATCTTTGCCTTCTTTAAGCCGTTTATAAACTTACTATAGGTGGTGCCTAATTCGCGGCAAAGGGCGTTCATGCGCGTAATCCACAGCGCGCGGAATTCCCTTTTCCTATTCTTCCTGTCACGGTAGGCATAAACCTCTGCATGCATCAGGGCGCGGCGCGCCTGCTGGTATTGTTTGCTGCGGTCTCCCCAATACCCTTTTGCCTCTTTTAATGTCCTTTTTTTTCTTCGCCTTGTCGCTACACTATGTTTAATCTTTGCCATATTTCTCCTCTTTTTCTATCCGTAAGGCAGCACCCTTTTAAGGTATTTAATTTCCTTGCTGCCTCCGATCATCCTGTCTTTTCTTAAATGCCGGATTTTCTTTGTTTTTTTGCTGGTAGCAAGATGGCTTTTCCCTCCGGAATAATACTTAATCTTGCCCTTTTTTGTCAACTTGAAGCGTTTTGCTACACCTTTTTTTGTCTTTAATTTTGGCATTCTCTCCTCTTTTCGGTTGCTTCAGTTATTTCGGCCCGATCACCAGGGAAATTACCCTGCCTTCTAATACGGGGTCTTTTTCCAAGTGCCCGGCACTCTGCGTATCTGCGATAAATTTATCTAAAATCTTTCTCCCCAAATCCATATGTTCCATCTGCCTGCCCCTGAAGAAAAGATTGATTTTCACTTTATCTTTCTTATTCAAGAAAGTTAATGTTTGTTTTAATTTCGTTTGGTAATCATGCTCATCGATATTGGGCTTAATGCGGATTTCTTTTAGGTGCGTGAGTTTTTGGTGTTTCTTCGCCTCGCGCTCTTTTTTCTCCTGGTCATATTTAAATTTGCTGAAATCAATAATGCGGCAGACCGGCGGAGTTGCGGCAGGAGCGACTTCTACCAAATCCAGCTCATACTGGTTAGCCATCTCCAATGCCCTGCTTGTAGCCATGATCCCCAATTGATTACCCTCGGGGCCTATAAGCCGTATTTGCGGCACCCTGATTTTTTCGTTAACACGGATAAACTTGTTTATACGAACCACCTCCCTTTATTGTTTATGGGTTATCTCTTCTTTAACCCGGTTGATAAAATCATCGGCAGCCATTGCGCCGATGTCGCCTTGCGACCTTTTCCTTACGGCAACAGAATTCTCTCTTGCTTCCCGTTCGCCGACTACTAAAATATAAGGGGCCTTGTTAACCTCCGCCTGCCTGATGCGCTTATTTAATGTTTCATTACTATCATCAATAGAGACGCGGACATCAAGGGCCTCGAGCTTCTTTTTGATTTCCTGTACAAAGCTGCTAACTACACTGGTAATAGGTATTATTGTAACCTGAACCGGCGAAAGCCACAAGGGCAAAGCGCCGGCATAATGCTCTAATAACGCGCCGGTAAACCTTTCCAGGCTGCCTAAAAGGACGCGATGGAGCATAATCGGCTGCTTGACTTTTCCGTCGCTGTCGACAAATTCAAGATTAAACCGCTTAGGAAGGGCAAAATCACATTGGATGGTCGCACACTGCCATTTTCTTTTTAAGGCATCTTTTAGTTTTATATCGATCTTTGGCCCGTAAAAAGCGCCGTCGCCTGCATTGATTTCGTAAGTAAGGCCTTTTTCCTTTAAAGCGTCTTCTAAGTTTTGCGTCGCCTTTTCCCAGTCCTCTTCGCTGCCGATGTATTTCTCCGGGCGAGTGCTCAATTCAATGCTGACATCCGTAAACCCGAAGGTCTTCATTGTATCAAAAACAAAATCAATAGTGGCCTTGATCTCTGTTTTTGACTGTTCCGGCGTGCAAAAGATATGCCCGTCATCCTGGGTAAAACCCCTGACTCTTAACAACCCATGCAGCACGCCTGCTTTTTCGTGACGATAAACAGTGCCCAATTCAAATAACCTGAGAGGTAAATCTTTGTAGCTTCGGGTCTTTGATTTGTAAATCAGGATATGCCCCGGGCAATTCATGGGCTTCAAGACAAATTCCTTGTCTTCTATTTTAAAAGTATACATATTGGCTTTATAATAATCCGCATGCCCTGAGGTCTGCCATAAACCGATCTGCATGATATGCGGAGTAATGACCATTTGGTAACCTCGTTTTAAGTGCTCTGTTTTTTCATAATTTTCAATGAGCGTGCGCAGGATCGCCCCTTTCGGATGGTAAAAAACAAGCCCTGCGCCTGCCTCTTCATGATAAATGTCAAAAAATCCCAAAGCAGGCCCGAGTTTTCTATGATCGCGCTTTTTTGCTTCTTCTAAATTTTTTAAATATTCGTCTAAT
>VGKM01000154.1 GCA_016867005.1 Candidatus Omnitrophota bacterium
AGTCGGCAATCAGATTAAATTTATTCTTAAATATATGAAGGGCGAGGGCTATCAGTTGGTTGCCGTTGCTCCTCAGGATGCAGAAAATAGCGATATCAAGCCTCTTTCTCAGGCCAGCTTAGGCGGTATTTTAGCCGGTTTAATAGTGTTAATAGGGTATATCGCTATCAAAGAAAAGAAATCAAGTAAATTGGAAACAGCCAAGGAGCATAAAAATCATTCTAACAGAAATCGCAGGGGTTCTACTTTGAATATTGTTTTGCCTTGCGTTATTATTACAGGATTAGCTTTAGTAGCGGCGAAACTCGGCGTACATTTTATAAAGGATGCCTTCATAATTACTACAGTTGCAGTTTGGGTTGGAGCGTTGTTATATGGGCTTGCTAGAATGGCAAGTTATATTTCTAAGGCACACACAAGAGAAAATGCACTGAAAACCATGCCTTATTGGGGCAAATTAATCGCAGCTGCGGCAGTTGTTACTTTCGTAATGTATTATATGCTTGGATCTTTAGCCGGCGAGGCAATGCAGGTTATGAACGATGGCATTACAGGTATCTTATTCAGGGTAGTATTTTTAGGCCTCATAGTCAGCATAATCCATTCATTAAGAGGCGCTTTGGCAAAGGCCGGTGCTTTAATTAAAAAGACCATTAATTTCAGGTTCTTCAGGTTCTGGATGTTTATCGGTGTAGGGTCGGCAGTAATTTATATGCTTTTAAATCATAACGATACAGGTCTGGCTTTAGCAGCTGTTCCCTTTATTTTCGGCAGATTTAGCAATCCCGATGACGAAGAATTTCGCCGCGCAGTAGAGAATGAAATCATCCTTCCCGCAGAAGGGGCGATGGAGGGTTTTCACAGGATAGAAGATCCGTTAACTGCAGCTGAGGCCGCTAAGATCCTTCATGATTTAGAGCGTTATAAGAAGAATTACTTTATGCAGCGCATCTTTGGTTTGATATTCTTCCGCGCAGTGAATTTTGAATTAGCTATTCCACACCTGAAAGCAGCCCTTAAATTAATTTCCGATAAAAAGAGTTATGATGTTAAGGCGGTTAATTTTGAGCTTGGCGCGGCGTATCTTGCCGTAGCATTAAGCACTCGCGATAACAGGATTAAGATACCGGCATTGTTACGTTCTATCGCCTATTCTATCAGAGCTGACCGGGCAGATTGGCAGGTAGAAGCTAATGTAAAAACAGCGCATGCCGAATTAGAAAAAGCGCGCGCCATCCCTGCCTTGGAGAAGAATGGACGGGCTGCGAGGGTGGTTGATTTTGAAGCGCGTTTCAAAAAACAGGACTACAGGGCCGCCCGCCTAAAAACCATAGAGCAGTTAAGGAATAAAGGCCAGGATTGTATGACTGAAAGAGATTTTGACGGGGCAATTGATTATTTTAGCAGAGCAATAAATCTTCTTGGGCGTACCCGTTGGTTAGTATATGGGGTAGAAAAACTCGGTTTGTTGCTGGGTGAGGCAACTTTAGCTAAAGAAGATTACACAAAGGCGGCAATGGTATTTGAAGAAACAGCCCAATTACCCGGGTTAAGCAATGTAGAAAAAATGCATACGCTCGCCGGCCTGGCAAAGGCATACTTCTCGGTAGGTAATGATGAAGAACTCGAGGGCATAGTAAAACAAGCAATGGCCTTATACAATACTATTGAAGCTTCTCCGCATAAAATATTTACTCCCGAGTTTTACAGCTCAGTAGCAAAGATCGCTTATTATTATGCGCAATCATTGCTTAATAGCAGCGACGAAGAAAAAATAAAATTAAGCGGGACTTTATTTGGTCTGGCCGCGGAATATTTTCAAATGGCAGGGGATTTAGTGGCTATGGATTTAGCTTTAAGGAAGGTCAAGAGCGTGGACAATCTCGTCGGTTTTTCTAAAATAGAGCCAAATCATCAGGATAAAATCGAATCCCTTAGGGCCGAATTGGCTAAAAATCCCGATGATTTCGTCGCACATTTCAATTTAGGGCAAGTATTGTTTAATGCCGGCGAATACAGGGAAGCTCGCAATGAATTTGATAAAGCATATTATTTAACTTTAGACCAAGAAACTCAGGATTATATTTACGAGTATATCTTAAAGGCCCAGCAGGCGATAAGGGAACAGCAGGCGCAGGAGCGCAACATTGACCATCGTTACGGCGGGTTTAGTTTGATTGGTACGCTTCTATCGGTTGTTGCTGTTGGTATAACCGGCATTGTTTTTGTCGCAACAAAGTCGATAGTCGCAACATCAGCTGTGGGCGTAGGATTGGTTATAGCATTTGGCATAGCATATTTGGCAAATACCTTACATAAAAAATACCTTGTCATTTACAGGTCTTCATACGGTTATTTAAGGCAATTAAAGAAACCTTATGCGGAATTGACTGCCAGGATGCTTGCGTACCTGTCTGGGGCTTCCGGTATCCAGGAAAAGAAAGATGCGCTGATTTCTGCACGGGAAACAATCAAAACCCAGAAACAGTTCCTTCGTTCTTTATATGGCCAGCTTTTAAGCAGGGAAACCAGCGTTGACAGCGCATTGCATGAATTATCAGAGAAGATGAACAAGAAAATTTCTTATCCTGTTAATACAACTTATGAAGAACAAAGAGCGCGCTTATTTGATGACATAAAGAAGATGCTTGGAGATTTGAATATAGCAAGAGTCAAGGTGGAGAGGTTGATAAAGAAGAACGCAAGAGAGCTTAACCGCCTTGTTAACAAAGCTCCTGAAGCCGGTGAGCAGATGGTTTATTCTGTATTCAGTTCTTATTATAGCTGGCTGAAGGAATACCTTGTATCCAGCCGTAACCAAATGCCTTCTGCAAAAGCAAGAAGGGATGTAATGGTTGAGAAAATAGAAAATTAC
>VGKM01000155.1 GCA_016867005.1 Candidatus Omnitrophota bacterium
TACGGCCACGATCAGGAATATCCGTTTTAATTATCCGGAAAGTTATATCGCCTGTATTATACCCGGCAGGTGCTATTCTGTTTTAAAAGGTAACCCCTATATAGACGAAGTGATTATCTTTGACGAAAAAGACAGGCACAGGGGCATTTTCTCAAAAATTAATTTTATCCGCCAGCTTCGTTACAAAAAATTTGATATGGCCGTGCTTTTGCACGGGTCATTGACGCGCGCCCTGATCTGCAAGCTTTCGAATATCCCGGAAATTATCGGCTATGATACGAAGAACAGGGGCATATTCTTAACTAAAAGGATCCCCCCGCCGTTTCGCGACAGCATGCACCGCATAGATTATTACCTGAACATCGCGGAAAAAGGCGGCTTTCGCCTCGAAGACAGATTCCTGGATTTTTTCACAAAAGAAGAAGATGGCGATTTCGCCCGTGATTTTCTCAAGAAGAATGATTGTTTGGAAAGCGATTTTGTGGTAGGGATCAATCCCGGAGGGAATTGGCTCCCTAAGCGCTGGCCCAAACAATACTGGGCGCTCCTTGCCGATAAAATGATCAGGAACCTTGATGCAAAAGTAATAATTACCGGCAGCCAGTCCGACCTGCCTTTGATTAAAGAGATTACAGGATGGATGAAAGAAAAACCCATTATTGCCGCCGGGGCCCTGAATATCAAACAATTTGCCGCGCTTTGTAAGTGCCTGGGGTTGTTTATCAGTGCCGATACAGGGCCGCTTCATATCGCAAATTCCGTCGGAACAAAAAACATCATTGCTTTGTTCGGCCCGACGCATGTTGCTATTACCGGGCCCTATCCTTTAAAACATGCTGTTATCCTGCAGAAGAAAGTGGGTTGCCGCCTGCCTTGTTACATCGTAAATTGCAAAGACAACCGTTGCATGAAAGGCATTACTCCTGAAGAGGTATTTGATCAGGTAAAGACCATAAAAGAACAACAATGAAAATATTATTTATTACCCTGACCAACATCGGGGACGTCATACTTACTTTGCCTCTTTTGGATGCATTAAGGTGCCGTTACCCTGATGCAAAGATCACTGTTGTTTCCGGCCCCCGGGCAAAGGAGATCTTCTCCGGCAATCCTTATATCCACAAATTTATTGTTTTTGACAAACATGCCAAAGCCCGCCATAAAATTAAATTATTTAAAGAACTAAAAAATGAGAGATTTGACCTGGCCGTTGATTTAAGAAACAGTATTTTTGGCCCGCTAATTTCCTTGAAATCTCTTTTCTCAATCTTTCGCGCTATACCAAAGAATAAAGTACACATGAAGGAACGCCACTTTCATAAACTTGGGATAAATCCGAAACCCGAAACTACAAATAAATCCCTATATATCAGCCCCCAAGATGAGGCGTATATTAACAAAATATTGAAGGATAATAATATCGCCGAAAATGATGAAATAATTGTAATGTCTCCGGGAGCAAGGAGCCATATCAAAAAATGGCCGCAGGATAAATTTGCAGATTTAGCCGGGCAGCTGGTTAAAGAATTTAAATGCAAAATAATCCTCGTCGGTAATGCCGATGATGCCGCCGTTACAAGATATATTAAAGAGCATTCTGCGGCAGGGCTACTGGATTTAGGCGGTTTGACTAACTTAAGAGAACTGGCTTTTTTGCTGTCAAAGTCCAAGCTTCTTATTACCAATGACAGCGCTTGTTTGCATCTTGCCAGTTATCTTGACAAACCGGTAGTTGCTGTCTTTGGCCCGACAAATGAATTAAAATACGGGCCATGGTCACAGAGGTCTTTAGTGGTGAAAAAAGATATTTTCTGCCGGCCCTGCGAAAAAGCGCAATGCCGTTACGGTAATTTAAAATGCATGGACATTATAAAAACCAATGATGTGTTAAGGGCAGTTAAAAATTTATTAGAAAAAAAACCCGAAACTCAAAATCAATACAAAAGGATATTAATCGCCAGGACCGACAGGATAGGGGATGTGGTCTTATCTACCCCGGTAATAAAAGCGCTGAGAGATAAATTCCCTTCTGCATACATCGCTATGATGACCAGCCCCTATGCGAAAGAAATCGTTGAGGGCAATCCCTATTTAGACGAAGTCATAGTTTATGATAAAGATGCAAAACATAAAAGCTGGCGGCGTTCGGTTAAATTTGCATTAAATTTAAAGAAGAAGAAATTTGATGCCGCGGTCATTTTGCATCCTACTAACCGCGTGCATCTGGTTGTATTCGGGGCTGGGATCCCGACGCGCATAGGATATAACCGTAAACTTGGATTTTTACTGACAGATAAATTAGCCCATGAAAAACAAATGGGCAAAAAACATGAATCAGAATACAATTTTGATTTATTAAAGTGTTTCTCCGTTGACGCCAAAGAAAAAGAGTTGTTTGTGCCGCTTGATGCAAGATCGGAAAGATGGGCAGAAAAACTATTTGAAAGCGAAGGGATCACGGAGAAAAACATGGCCCTTGCGGTACATCCGGGAGCAAGTTGCCCTTCAAAGATCTGGCCGCATGAACGTTTTGCCGAAGCAGCAGATAAACTGATAGAGAAATACGGTTTTAAGGTATTTATTATTGCCGGGCCCAAAGATACTGCTTTGGCCAATTCCATGGCAAAGAAGATGCACCATGCGGGAATAAATTTAAGCGGGAAGACATCGGTTTCGCAAACCGCCTCTTTATTAAAGAGATGTAACTTATTTATTTCCAATGACTCAGGGCCGGTCCACATAGCGACTGCTGTTGGTACGCCTGTGATATCCATATTCGGCAGGGCGCAAAATGGCTTAAGCCCGAAGCGCTGGGGGCCCCTGGGAGTAAAAGACAAAATATTGCATAAAAATGTCGGTTGCCTGGAGTGCC
>VGKM01000156.1 GCA_016867005.1 Candidatus Omnitrophota bacterium
TGATCTTGTCTTGTTGTTTTTTACGCTGACTGCCTTGTTGGTGACTATTTGGGTGTTTTTCCGCAAACGGAAGATACTGCCGAAGATATACATCTTTTGGATGTGGATAATGTTCTTTTGTCTGGTGGTCAGTACTGTCTGGAAATATAACATTTTTAACACAACCGGTTTCGACGAATTCGGCCCGGTAGCAATTTTAGCGATGGCAATCCTTTGGTTGATTCCGGCTGTTATATGGACGCTATATTTTCTAAGATCCAAGCGAGTTAAAAATACCTTTCTTAGGGAAATTACAAGACAGGATGTTGTATTCTGCGTCACCAGCGTATTTCTGGTTATGGTTTTGGCTCTTACGTTTTTTTTGATGCGCAAAGATGTCATCGCGCGCTTGTTCCCGCAGGATAGAGAAACGATCATTAAGGATATGGTGAAGGTGATATCTCCGGAGAAATTCGGGCCGCCGCCGGTTTATTCTTACCCGCTTCTCGAGCTTAAGTTGGTTGAGAGCGACCCAGAGAAAATACGTAAATTCCTTGCGGGAGAAGCCTCTTCTGAATACGAGCGCAAGGATGATGAAGGTGGCAATGAACTGCTTATATTAAAGAAAGAATCCCTGATGGTATTGGATACTTATTTGCGGGATGCACAGCTCGACCTTGGAGGCGGAGAGCCGGTGGTCAGGATCGCGCTTAATAAAGAAGGGGCTAAAGCATTCTTTAAGCTCACGCAGGATAATATAGGAAATAGGATAGCCATAGTCTGCGACGGTGAAGTGATTGCGGCTCCTTTTGTGCACGAGGCAATTCCTAGTGGTGAGCTTCAGATATCCGGTCGTTTTGACATGGAGTCGGCAAACAAAATAATCAGGCCTTTGAGGTTCGTGATAAAAAACCAGCCTAAGAAATAAAGGGAAGAAAAGTGGTCGTTTCTATTTTTTATTCGAAAATGATTAAACGATTTTTATGTTTATTGGTTGTGTTATCTTTTTTTATTTCGGGATGCGCGGCCAGGCAAATAAGTTCATCCTCGCCGCATGTTACCAATTATGAACAGCGCGGGCCTGTAGGTGAAGCTGAAATCGCGGCATTGTTTGATCGCTGGAACCAGGCGCTCCAGACCGGCGACCCTCGCCGCGTCACCGCGCTGTACGCCGAGAAATCCATCCTTCTGCCGACATTGTCTAATAAACCACGCTTGACACCTGCTGAAAAGGAAGATTACTTCCGTCATTTTCTTGAAAAACGCCCTTTTGGCGTGATAGATATGCGTGAAATTGAGGTGGGCGCCGATATGGCGGTGGATTCCGGTTTATATACATTCACTTTTGCCAAGACCGGCGAAGTTGTGAAAGCGCGCTATAGTTTCACCTACCGATGGGACGGCTCGCAGTGGTTGATTGCCAGCCATCATTCTTCCGTTATGCCGGAATAGAGAAAATTCCATCAAAGAGAAAGAAACTTTGTATGAGGCCGGTATGGCTCAATAAGAAAATAGACATCAATGCCTGTTCGAAAATGAAGCGTCTATTAAGAGATTTGCGCGTTGAGACAGTTTGCGAGCAGGCAATGTGCCCGAATATTGGCGAATGTTTCTCCCGCGATGAGGCCACCTTTTTAATACTCGGGCGGTCTTGTACGCGGATGTGCAGTTTCTGTAATATTGAAAAAAACATACCCTTGCCTCCGGACCCGGATGAGCCAGGTAGGGTCGCGGAAGCGGCAAAAATACTTTCCTTAAAACATGTGGTTATAACCAGTGTTACCCGCGATGATCTCTCCGACGGCGGGGCCAAGGCCTTTGCCGATACGATCTCACGTATCCGGGAAAAATCACCCAATATAACAATTGAAGTTTTAATCCCTGATTTTAAACTTTCTTTGGCTGCATTATCCCTTGTTGCAGGGGTATTTCCGGATATTATCGGGCATAATGTTGAGACGGTCCCTTCACTATACAAACAAGTCCGCCAGGGCGCGGAATATTTACGCTCATTAGGCGTATTAAAGGCGCTAAAAGAAATATCCCCGAAAATAAAAACAAAATCCGGCATTATGCTGGGCATGGGGGAAAAGGAAGAAGAGGTTGACGCGGTAATGCAGGATTTGCGTTCGGCAGGATGCGATTTTTTAAGCATCGGCCAGTATCTTTCTCCCAGCAGCAAACACTATCCGGTTAAGGAATATGTCAGACCGGAGCAATTTGCCCGCTATAAAGAAGAAGGCATAAAATCAGGGTTTGTTCATATTGAAAGCGGCCCTTATGTGCGTAGTTCTTATATGGCAGGCAGGTATATGCCAGGCGGGGTTAATTAGCTTGATTAAACCTTTATTTATTATATAATAATTTATTGTTTCTCTAATATCTAAATAATAAGACGCTGAAATATCAAAAAACAGCCAAACACGCATAAAATATGTCAAGTATCGGCAACGCATTAAACCAATATTTAAAATTAGGCATTAATCGTTTAGAAGCCGGCAGGCCGCAGCGTGCCGGTTCGTTTTCTGGCGCTTGTGTTGACCGCGCCATTAGCCTGCTTTCTGAATTCAACAACGCTGTTTTTATAGTTGATGATCAGAAGCAGGGCGATAACGGGCCGGTTATCGAAACTGCCAATAAATTCTTTGGGGAAGCCCTTCAATTAGATGCCAAGCTGTTCGTAGAGGCATCCGGGGATCAGGCAGGGGCCCGCCTTGAAGAAATATTCGCTGTCTTAGCAGATGAGAAAAAAATATTGCTGGTAATAGCATCTTTAGAATGGTTTGCTAAAGATGAACGGTTAGCAAAACTGTTTCAGAGTATTGTAAAAAAATCCTCTGTGCCTATATTGGGCATGACTTCAATCAGCGGATTCCGCCAATTAGA
>VGKM01000157.1 GCA_016867005.1 Candidatus Omnitrophota bacterium
AACCTTTAAGAGCCGGCTGGTAAAAAGGCGCTCAATTACTTCTTTGAGCGTAGGAAGCATGCCGGCATGATGGTAGGCGATCCCTCTTTGCACTAAAGAATATATTTGGCGCGCGGTCCTGTCGGTCTTCAGGTCGTAACGGGCGATAAGGCCTTCGTAAAGTTTTGTAATCCGGAGTTTTTCGTCACGGTCAAGAAAGTCATGGGTATAAAGCTCAAAAGCCAGTTCTTCCGCGCGTTTTCTGCCGAAGACAAAATAAATACAGGGCAGCCCTTCTTTTTGATGCACGTAGTTTATCAATGAATTTACTTTATTGGGCCGGAAGTCCTTTTGCCTGCGCCACAAGGCCGAAATGTTGTCTGCTACGGTATTCTGATATTGAAAGAAGAAATGCAGCGGCACAGGGCGCCTGTCTTCAATAACTGTTTTAATGGGCTTTTTATGTATTGATTCGATCCATTCGGCAAGCTGTTTTATGTTAGGAATGGTAGCCGAAAGCGCCAGGATATTCATATGAGATGGCAGGAATATCAGCGATTCTTCCCAAACCGTGCCGCGCTCCGGATTATCAATATAATGGATTTCGTCAAATATCACCCACGAATACTGTTTTAAGCTTTCCGGCTCATCCAGGATCTTATTGCGGAAAATCTCAGTAGTCATGATTAAGACCGGAGCTGAGGCGTTTAGAGATACATCTCCCGTGAGTATGCCTATGTTGTTTCCGAACTGCCCCTGGAAATCACGGAATTTCTGGTTGGAGAGCGCTTTTATGGGAGCGGTATAAATTACGCCTAACTTGTTATCAATAGAGGTAGATAGGATATGTTCCGCGATAGCGGTTTTACCCGCGCCTGTGGGGGCGGAGACAATTACAGAATTGCCCTGATTTATGTAATCAATTGCCTGTTGTTGAAAGGGGTCGTAAATCATCCACTTATTATAATGCAAAATTGTTGATTTATCCAACTAAAAAGAGTAGAATGATTGCAATATGGCTTATGATATTGCTATAAATAAGGCCTGGGAGGCCTTAACCGGCCTTGTTACGGGAAATACCGTTTCCGTAAAATTTCTGCAAGATGAGTATTCGGTTGATTTTATGAAAAAAACCGTAACCTCCCTGGCTTGCAATGTCCCGGCTAAGGATTTTACCGCTATTATTTTATTGCATTATCTGGCGCAGAAATTTAAGGGCCTGCCTGAATTAACCGGCGAGTGGCTTACCTTCAGAGAGCTTGCCGGTATCGAGGGCTATTATCCTGCTTTCAGGGAACGCGCAATCGAACCGGTAATCCGTAAATACGGCAATAACCCCGAAGGGATTTTTTCTGTTTTGGGCCGCCTTCCTGCAAGAATTGCTGAATTTAAAGATGTAAGCATAATTATAGATGCGTTTCCTGAGGTTCCCGTGCTTATAAAATTAATACGGCCTGACCAGGAATTCGGCCCCGATGCAAATATTTTGTTTGATAGGAGCACAACCGGCATATTCTGCACGGAAGATATAATTGTCCTGGCCGGGATTGTGGCAGCGGCGGTTTAGAAAAGGAAAAAGAGATGAAAAAGATTAAATACATAATTTTGTGTTTGTTCCTTGCCATGGCGCTTTGTTCCTGCATGGACGATAAGGGAAAGATATATTATTCGGAGGACCAGGCAAAATTTATCATGCCTTTCGGAGAGGAAAGCGATTATTCCGATATTTATGTAAAGCGCGTAGTAGACGGAGACACCCTGCTGTTAGCAAACGGGGAGAGGGTCCGGCTTATCGGTATAGACACTCCGGAAATACACGAATCAAAAAAACTGAAGAAGGATTCCGAGCGTTCCAACCAGGATAAGTCAACAATTAAAAAATTAGGCATGCGTTCGTTTGATTTTACCAGGAAATTAGTGGAAGGCAAGCGCGTCTCTCTGGAATTTGACGCGGAACGTTTTGACCGTTACAAGAGGATTTTGGCTTATGTCTATTTAAAAGACGGGACTTTTGTCAATGCCGAGATAGTAAAACAGGGTTATGCATCCCTATTGACTATCCCGCCTAATGTAAAATATGCCGATTTATTTTTAAAACTTTACCAGGAAGCAAGAGAAAACAAGAGAGGGCTTTGGGGGAAAGAATGACGCCTCTTCGGATCGTAAGAAAATCAATGGGTGAAATCCTTATAGAGCGCAAAATAATCACCAGGGAGCAGCTGGATATTGCGCTGGATGAACATAAACATAAAGGCGGCTACTTAAGCCAGCACCTGATTGCCTTGGGGTTTGCCACTGAGCTGGATATCGCGGTATGCCTGTCTAACCAGTATAATTTTGCATACTTGCCTCTTAGCAATTACAGCATTCCGACGGACATTTTGAATATAATACCCCTGAAGTGGATAAGGATTTATACCCTGCTTCCGGTTGACCGGCTGGGGAATGTCCTTTCTGTAAGCATGGCAGACCCTTTGAACGAAGGCGTAATACAAATGCTGCATCAAATAACTAACTGCGAGATCCAGGTATTTATTTCTACTTACAGTGAGTTAAGCGATGCTATTAATGCGTATTTCGGCGTACAGTTGAAAGATTTCAAAGACGCCTACCTTGATACGCAGGATTTAGGAAAAATCAAGACCTCCGACGAATTTATTCGGACCAAAAGTTACGGCGGGCAGGAGCGCAGGCAGTATGTGCGCGTTAACAAAGAACTGGAAATCTCTTATTATTTCCATGAGAAGACGTTTAAAGCAAAAACCAAAAATATCAGCTACGGGGGGATATTTTTTATTTCCAGCAGCTTCATCCCGGTTGATACCGATTTGGCGTGCAAGATCTTCTTAAAAGAAAAGCAGCCGCCGATTGACGTAGTTAT
>VGKM01000158.1 GCA_016867005.1 Candidatus Omnitrophota bacterium
ACGCCTTTTATTTGCTTGATTTTTTTACTATCCAGTTCAGCTAAGCATCCGGTAACAACTAATAAGGCATTCGGATTCTCTCTCTTTGCCCTGCGGACATAATTAAGGGAATCGCTATCTGCGCGCCCTGTTACAGTACAGGTATTGACAACATAGACATCCGCAGGCCGGCCTTTATCAAGTTCTCTAAAGCCTGCATTTTGGAACTGCTCTCTGATCTTCTGAGTATCATATTGATTGACTTTGCAGCCCAAAGTATAGAATCTAATGGTTCTCATAATTATTAAGCATTATAAAACTGGCTGCGGCAACTGCAGCTGTCTCTACTCTTAAGACCAGGTTACCCAGGGACACAGGGATAAAACCTGCATTTTTTGCCGATTCCACTTCTTCCCGGGAAAAATCCCCTTCCGGGCCAATAAGCACCAGTATATTCTTCGGTTTATTACTATCCAGTATTTCTTTAAGGGCCGTATTCTTACCTTCCAGCGTCGGAATGACCTTTAAATCGTAATCCAGTTTTGCCGATATCAATGCAGCAAATCCCGTAATCGGAGTAATTTCCGGGCAGCCGCTTCTCTGGCTCTGCCGGGCAGCGCCCAGAGCAATCTTTTCCCAGCGCCTACGGCGCAGCTGTTTCTTGTCTTTATCGAGCTTCACAATAACATGCTCGGTTTCTAAAGGTATGATCCTTTCCGCGCCGAGCTGCGTTAATTTATCTATGATATCATCCATCTTGGATTTTTTTGGTATGGCGCAGGCAACGGAGAATCTTATGCGGGATGCCGCATTTTTGCCCAATCTCTCTTTTATCTCCAACTCCAGCTTACCGGGATAAATCTTTTTAATAATACAAATATATGTATTCTCATCACTATCCGAGACCGAAACAGAAGCACCTTCTTTTAAACGCAATACATTTTTTGCATGATGGACTCCCTCAATATCCGCAATGGTGATAGCGTTAAAAGATATGTCTTGTGTTTTGACAAAAAACTTATGCATTTTAATAGGCCCCGTTTATGGCTAAGTTAATCCCTAAGATTATAATGGCCATGCCGCAAATAAGGGTAAAAATCCGGCTATAAATTCCTTTTATTTTCTTTAAAAGCCCCGGCATTGCGCCGCCTATGATCACCAATAATAAAAGAGGCGACAGAAGTGTCCCGAGGCCGAAGGAAAAACTGTAAGATACCGCCTGGTGCCAATTCTTTGAAATCAGGCCGATGTAGGTATAGACTATGGCCAGCGGCGCACAAGGCAGAAGGCCTGTAATCAGCCCGAAAGCAAAAACACCCCTATTCTCGAACCGGATGAAATGCAAGCTCTTGCCGAGCACCATCAAAAATCCTATCAATATAATAAAAAAACCGGCGGCCTTATAAAGATAAGGAGAAAAACTCCCCAGGAATTGCTCGGCGGCAAGCTTGCCGGCAGCAAAAAATATCAGGCCCAAAAGAATATAAGCAATGATCCTGGCGGTAGAAAAAATAACATAAAACAGCAGGCTTTCCCTGACTGCTTTATTTGTGCCTATAGTATAAGCTAAAACAAGCGGGCCGCAACTGGCTAAACACGGGCCTGCTCCAAAAGCCAGGCCCAGCAAAAACAGGTTTACCATTATTCTTTTTCTGAAAATATTTCTGCCGTAAAAATATAGATCTCGGTGGTTTTGTCCTTCCAGGCATCGCCGGCTAAACCTGCTTTGTGCACGCAGAGATTAGTAAGAAACTCTTCTTTTGACCAACCGGTTTCCGTTGCAACCTGAGGCAGGAAAACTCCGCTATTAAAACCTTTCTTAATAAGTACACCGTGTTTACCCAGCTCTATCTCATCAGCAGAGCTGGCCTGCTTAAGAGGGCTTAATACCGAAATCTCAATATCGACATCATTCAATTCTTCCGGCCCTAAAGAAGTAAATCTCGGATCACCCGTAGCTGCTTCAACCGCCATATCGCGGATCGTCAGATACAAAGGGCCCCTGCCTACCAGATTGCCTATGCATCCTCTTAACTCTCCGTGCATGCGCAGCGTAACAAAAGCCCCATTTTCTTTAGATAGAAGCGGGTCTTTCTCTTTCAACTCGATCTTCTTGCCTGTCTTTAAATATGTTTCGATGGACTTTCTGGCAATTTCCAATAGCTTTTTTCTCTCTTCTTTATTTAACATATTTTTCTCCCTGCCTGCCGGCAGGCAGGCTTCTTCCCTATCAATTGCACAACTTGCGTAACCAACAGTCCAGATGCCTTTCATTTTTTTACCCGTAACGATACTTGAGTTTGTATCCCCCAGGACACAAACTGTTTTGTGGCCCAATTCTTTTGACAAAATAAGGGCGCTCACCGTACCAAAACCTCCGCAAAGTTGCAGCTCATTAGCGCGCAGGCCTTCATAAAGCGCTTTTTCATCCATTTTCTGAATTAATGAAAGAGTAAGCTTGTCCATTTTTTGGCATTCTTCATAATCATACCCATGGTACATATCGGTAGATACTATGATCAAGACATCTTGCCTGGCGCCGATCGCCTTCCTGAGCCGTTCGGACAATTTTTCACAGACATAAAGCGGGCAATCCCCCATTACAATGGGGACGATCTTGAAATCTTTCAGGCATTTTTGCAAAAATGGAAGCTGCACTTCCACGGAATGCTCTTTTTCAAAGGCGCGGGGCTCGAATATTATGTCGTTTTCTTTATCCAAAAGTTCCTCTGTAAACTCACTATCAATTTCTATGCCTCCCAGAGGCGTATTGAAAATCCCGCTGGCATATATAGATGCACCGGCAAAAGGATAGTAGTGGCTGGTACCGATCACAACAACTGTTTTATAGGAGGCATCTTTGAT
>VGKM01000159.1 GCA_016867005.1 Candidatus Omnitrophota bacterium
GAAAGTCGAAGAATGATCAAAATAAAGAGAAGAGAAAAGATAATAATAGCTGTTACGGTGGGCATTGTGCTCATTTTTCTTGCAGAGAGGTTTTTTACTACAGGCATAAAGGAAAAAGCAAAGAAAGCATCTTTAGAGACGAGAGTTGCCGAAGAAAAATTAAAGCAGGGCTTGAATATTGAAAAAGATAAAGATTTAATCCAGTCAGAATATAAAACCTATGAGCCCTATCTTAAGCAAGAGCCGCAGGATACCGATGTTGTCGCCAAATTCCTGAAAGAAATTGAAAATATTACCCAATCATCCGGGGTTTTGGTCCTTAACCTTACTCCTGAAAATATGCCCGGGAAAGGAGAAGGATATAAGAAATTCCGCGCCGACCTTAAAGGAGAAGCAAGCCTGGATCAGCTGTTTTCTTTTCTTTACAGGATCCAGGACAGTAGGCTTCTTATTAAGCTTGATAAGATTTCCATTGCGCCGAAAGATGAAAGCGCCAGCACTTTTAGGATAGATACTACTATTAGCATAGCATCCCTGTAATTAACTCCCACTCTTTATGCTAAATCAAAAAGAAAAAAGCGGTTTTAGCCTGGTTGAGTTGATGATAACAGTTTCCATTCTTACCGTGGGAATTGTAATAATCCTGCGTTCTTTTTTAACCAATACCCAGGCTATAGATTCCATGAGTAACCGCCTCAAGTCATTAGAGGCATTAAGCAGTAAGGCAGCTGAGCTTGAAAAACAGTCATTAGAGAATAACGGGCTAGCAGAATGGAGCGGGCAGGAAGATATTGCCATCGGCTTAAGGCAGGCTATTTTATCTGCCGAAGTCGCTCCTTTTAAGATTGAAGAAGACGAAGATCCCGTATTGAGCAAGATAAAATTGCGTATTTCCTGGCAGGAATCGGGGAAAAAACAGGATATGCTTCTGGAGGCCTTCCTGCCTCTAAAGGAATAATATGAAAAAAAATGGCTTTACCTTAGTTGAAGTTGTGATCACGGCAGTAATTTTTTCTATTATTTCTGTCGGCCTGGCAGGTAGTTTTTTTTCAGGAATGAAACTATGGGGGCGCGCCGAGAGCGCAAGCAGCTTTTATAATAACATTATCATTAATACTGAAAAAATATCCAGAGAGTTACGCCAGACCCAGTATATTATGCAGATAGGGTTCAAGGGAGGCCTTCAGCAATTGGCTTTTCTAACATTAAAAGAAAACATAATTTACAAAGTTACTTATAGATTCGACCCGGAACAGAAAGCGCTTCTTGTAAGCTACATAAGCCTTAAGGATATTCTTGCCGGTAAAGAGAAAGACAAAGTTACCGAAGTTAAATTTATGGGACTGGATGATTTTTCAATTGAGTTCTTAACCAGCCAAGACAATAAGTATATTTGGAAAGATAAATGGGAAATGCCGGCTTTGTGCCCGGCAGTCAAAATGAAATTTAAATTAAACGATGAAGAACTTACAAGGACTGTTTTTATCCCGGCAGCATAATAGGGCAAGCGCACTCGTCCTTTCTGTCTGGATATTGTTTTTTTTCACAATACTTGGCGTGGGAATCCATAGCATAGTTGTCTCGCAGATCAGGTTGACAAAGGCATTGCAGGAGCGGGCGCTTTGCCCTTATTTGGCGAAAGCAGCTTATTTTTATTTCCAGAAGGATAGCGCAAGTGCGCCCTCCACGCTTTTTAAACTGAAGGGGGAAAAAGAACTAGAGCTGGGCAGGGGGAAATTCATATATACGGTAAGCGACGAGAATAGTAAGATTAACATTAATTATGCCCCTAAAGAATGGCTTGTTAATTTGCCCGGTATCGATGAAGAACTGGCTCAGAAGATACTCCAGCTTAGAGCCTCGATGGGGATCTTTGTTTTGGAAGAAGAGCTTTTCTTGGTGGAAGGGTTCAACGAAGAAATTTTTGATAAGATCAGCGGTTTAGTAACTGTTTACGGCGATGGCAAGGTTAATATTAATTCGTCCCCCAGGGAAGTAATGAAAGTTTTTGGCTTTGATGAAAACCTAATTAGTAGTATAATAGATTTTCGATCAGGATTTGACGGACAGGAGGCTACGGAGGATGACGAAGTATTCCAGACAGTTGAGCAGCTTCTTATATTGCCCGGTGTTTCCGAATCGCAGATTACCCAAATTAATAAGGTAAAAGAACAACTAAGGATTAATTCGGAAGTTTCCTTGTTACATATAGATACGGAAATATTGAGCAACCCGGCAATGAAATACGAAATTGTTGTCGAAAAGGGCAAGGTTAAGCGATGGAGGGAGATGTAAGATGAATAAAAAAAGCGCTTTTACTTTAGTAGAGCTGATGCTTGTTGTTATTATCATCAGTGTTTTGGCGGCGATGGTTGTGCCCCGCCTGACAGGGAGGTCGGAAGAAGCTAAGCGTGGAGTAGCAAAAGCCGATATAGAATCTAACCTGGCAACTGCCTTGAAACTTTATGAGCTGGATAACGGGAAATTTCCTGCAAGCCTCGATGCCCTTATGACTAATCCGGGTTCAAGTGAAGCCCCTAATTGGAAAGGGCCTTATATAGAAAAGAAGCCGCTTGATCCCTGGGGTAGGCCTTTTGTTTACAAGTATCCCGGGACTCACCGGACTTATGATTATGACCTGTCCAGCTTGGGCAGGGACGGCGTAGAAGGC
Organism: Candidatus Omnitrophota bacterium; assembly: GCA_016867005.1. Lineage (GTDB taxonomy): Bacteria > Omnitrophota > Gorgyraeia > Gygaellales > Profunditerraquicolaceae > VGKM01. Next base: position 2,672 of record VGKM01000159.1, read on the forward strand.
ACAGACGATGTGGTAAATTGGGAATAAACGGGCAAATAAATCTTGACTAAAGTCATTGGCCGTGTTATAGTTAAATTCCATTCGTAAAACTAATTAATTAACAGCCTGCCTGCCGGCAGGCAGGGAGGAAC
>VGKM01000160.1 GCA_016867005.1 Candidatus Omnitrophota bacterium
TAAGGTTAGGTGGTTTTCCTGACGAGGCGGATGATTTAATGGGGCCGGCTGAGAAAGAAGGGACGGTAGCTAATTTAAGGCAGAAAGCAATTGATGCAAGAGACAATGCAGATTATCTCCAGGAGGAGATAGAAAATTTGAAAGAAACGTATCCGCATTGTTTCTAAAATTCTTGGAGGTGGAGAATGAGTTTGAGGAACAAAATAACCGTTTTTATCATCGCGATAATATTTCTTTCGGCGGTAAAAATTAATCAGCTTCAGGCTGCCTGGTGGCAACTTAATAATATACCTACTCCTCCTAATACTGAAGAGGTCAAAAAAGAGAAGAGGAACTTGCATGGGGCTGAACTTGATTTTACATATTACTCAAGCCTCCTAAGCCCGGATGACGTTAAAGATTTTTACCGTCAAAAGCTGGCAGCATCCGGATGGTCAGAGAGGGACTTATTTAAAGGCCTTCCGTCTATGCCAGATGGCCTGCAGGATGCCAGGGGGTCTTTAAGCGGTACCCTGGGGAATAATTTATTGTTTGAAAAAGACAAAGAAACCCTGGTCATTACTTTTGTGCCTGCGGGGTTCCTGCAGAGTGATAGGACCCAATATAGCATATGTAAAGGGATCATAGCTCCTAATCCCGGGGCGAAGACAGAAGCAGATTATATACCCAAGCTGGAGACAAAACCCAAGAAAGATATCGCGCCGGCATATCCTGGCTCGTCGCTGATTTCCCTTGCCGAGGACCAGCATTCTTTAAAGTCCACGTATTTTACTAAGGACACCATAGATTCTGTTGCGGCATTTTTCAGGGATAAGATGCCGGCTTACGGATGGATGATCGTCAAAGAAATGCCGCTTAAGAAATTAGATTACGGCAATATGAATGTCTCGGAATATTGCCCGAGCTGCGTTAAGGACAGCGGTGTTTCGGATAAACCGGTAGATGTCTTGAGCGGAGGGTTTAATTTTAGAAATAGTCGTGGTGATGTCTGCAGCATTATTTTATCCGATGTTGCTCCGATTGAGAAGACAACTTTTGCTTCAGGCATGACCTTAATTTATATTACTTATAATGAGAACAGATAAAATAGGACAGTCAACAACGGAATATGTTTTCTTGATTGTAATCTTGGCAGTTGCCTTGGTTGCGATGCGGGTTTATTTTGTCAGGGCAGTGCAAGAGAAATACCGTCAGGGCGCGGACGTCTTTGGAGAGGGCGAGCAATATGCAACAGGAGTTACCGGGGTTACTAACCTTGACGGTGAAGGCGAGGATATAGTAATACCCCCCGAAGACAGGGAAACCTGTGCAAATATACAGGCCAGGATTGATGTTTTAAGCGACCAGATAAACAGGGATGACTATAGTTATACCGATTATTCCGGCCGGTTCCATAAGGTTATCGGTTTGCGCGGGCTGGTAGTTGACTATGAAGCAACAGCTGTAAGTTTGGTTGCCCAGGCAAGGATTTTACAGAATAAGGGAATGAATGAGGAAGCAGCCCCGTTACTGGAAGCAGCTGCAAGTTTAAGAGCACAGGCAGATGCTACAAGAGATCAAATAGCAGACAAGGAAGCGCAAATCTCTGAATTACGGGCTGATAACCCAGATTGCTTCTGATTGGACAATCTTGAAGCTAAATAAATGTCCAATCTGACATAAATAATGTCCATTCTAATCTCTCCTTCCCAACATCCCCCTTTCTAACCTCCGAGGTTGGAAGGGGGGAGGTCGGGAAAGGGAGGTTGGATTAGATGAAGAGGGGGTGGCGTTGCCTTGTCCCAAAGGCAAATATATCCGCCTTAAATAACGCCCCCCTTCTTTAATTTTAAAGGGGCCAAACCATCTAAAAAGGTGTATTTTGGCCTCTTTTTTTGCGCAAAAACGAGCTTGATTTTTCTTGGTATCCTGATATCTGAACTGGCTTGAAACCCCTTAGTTTGCAAGCGGTAATGTAAGATTTCTAAAAAGAAAACGCTCTCAATTTAAGAGGAAAAATTGCTTGACAACATATATATATAATGTATACTTAAGGTGCAACAAGAAAAGCCACGGAGCGACAGGGTAAACCCACTGAAAGGTGGGGGCACAAAGCCACGGATCCTTAAGAGAAATTAGGGATTAAAATTTAATTTTTCAGGATAGCCGGGCTGCCGAATACCGACGATAAAACGCAGTATTTGACAGCCCGGTTTATTTTTAAGAGCTTAATAAATAGATTAAAAAAGAACTTACAAATGAAGAAAAACTTAAATCTGAAAATTAAAAAGATTAGGGGGAAAGGGGGAAGTATGCGTACTATACTTTTTATCCTTCTCTTAGGCTTCTTACTCTCGTTAAATTCAATAGCTCTGGCCAGCGGCCGTAGTTCTGCCGGAGGCGGAGATTTAGAGAAATTTGATACCGGCAGATGGGCAATGAATACCGGGATTGGAATGGCTTCTTCCGCAATAGGAGGGGCAATAGGGAATGGTATTAAAACTGGGGATTTCTCCGGTTCTTTCGCGAATATGGGTAAATTTTCCACTTGGTCCAATACTTACAGTTCTTCTTTAGCCGCAGGCCAGGTAAGCAGGGCCATTGGCACTGCCGGTGCTTATTATGGCTGGGATCCAAAATTAACAGTGGGCCTTAGCACCTTTGGTTCATGTGTAACATCAGGCGGATTAAATCCCGGGCAGTTTGGTGCGAATGGCGCTACGGGCGCAAATATTGTCACCAATTCTTTTGACGGTATGAAATTAGGGGCGATAAACGGTTTGGTCCAAGGCGGAATTAT
>VGKM01000161.1 GCA_016867005.1 Candidatus Omnitrophota bacterium
CAGCGCCTTGCCTTTAATTATTTCAGGCAGGTGCACGCAGTAAGTGATAAGACAATCAGGGAGATTTCCGCATCGCGCATATTCTTAAGAGACAAAGAGGGATAGAACAATACAGGACAGTAGCGGAGGTTTAAACCTCCGCTACTGTCCAAGGATGATAAGTTATGGATAAGAAAGGCAAAATTATTGCGGTCTACGGCTCAGTAGCTGATATCCAGTTTGAAAGCGGGCCGCTTCCCATTATTTATGAGATCATCAAGGCGCATACTTTTGACGATAAAGAAGTCACTTTTGAGGTAGTCGAACACTACGAGCCTAATATCTGCAGGTGCGTTGCTCTATCATCTACTTATGGGCTTAAAAGGAATTCGCCTGCTTTTGCAAGCGGTAATGTCCTTTCTGTGCCGCGGGGAGAAAAACTTTATGGCCGGGTAGTGAGCGCCTTAGGTATTCCTATTGATGATGGGGGGAAGATTAATACTGAAGATGTAATCCCTATCCGCGAACCGGGAAGAAAAGAAGCTAAGGACCTCTCGATTAAGGAAAATTCAAAGCTGAAATTTGAAATCATGGAAACCGGTATTAAGGTATTGGATATATTGTTTCCTTTGGTTAAGGGTTCAAAAACAGGCATCCCCGGCGGCGCTGCTTTAGGCAAGACCGTTCTGATCCTGGAAATTATCCATAATATCATTACAAAACACAGAGGCACCTGCGTTTTTGCCGGAGTCGGCGAGCGTATCCGTGAAGGAAACGAGCTTTATCATGAATTTGTGAGGACAGGGCTCCTGGACCGTTCAATCATGGTTTTCGGCCAGATGAATGAATCAAGCGGGGCCCGTTTTGAAGCCGCGCATACAGGAGTTGCGATTGCCGAGTCCATCCAGAATAAAGGCGAAGAGGTGCTTTTCTTTGTAGATAATATTTTCAGGTTTTCCCAGGCAGGAGCGGAGTTATCCGCTCTCCTGGGCAGGATCCCTTCTGAAACAGGTTATCAGCCGACATTGACCAGCGAAATCAGCGAGTTCCATGAGCGGATTAAATCTAACGAAAACGCGGCCATTACATCAGTCGAGGCGGTTTATGTCCCTGCCGATGATCTGACCGACCCGGCAGTTGTCGCAATATTTTCCCATCTTGATTCAATACTTGTTTTATCCCGCGACTATATCCAGCGCGGCCTTTATCCGGCGATAGACCCGCTTTTATCTTCAAGCGGTTTTATAGACCCGAATATCCTCGGTAGGCGGCATTTTGAAATCGCACAGGAAATAATCAGGCATTTTCAGAAATACCAGGACCTGCAGAGGATTGTTTCTATTATCGGAAAAGAAGAATTATCAAAACAGGAGCGCGTCATATTTGAAAGGACAAGAAAACTCCAGAATTTCTTTACGCAGCCGTTTTTTACCGCGGAGCTATATACGGGCACAAAAGGGGCATACGTGCCTTTGGAGAAAACAATTTTGGGCTGCGAGAAAATCATCTCCGGAGAACTTGATTCTGTCCCGGATGATAAATTTTATATGATCGGCCCGATTGATCAGTTGAATATATAACCATTACAACCTCGCAGGTTAACAAGGGTAAAAGATTTTTTTAAACCTGCGAGGTTAAGATGGTAGGAAGGCAGTTTATGCAGAAGTTAGGAGAAATTCTTATTAAAAAAGGGTTAATAAACCCCGCTCAGCTTGATACTGCATTGAGGGAAAGTGAAAAGCGGGGAGAAGTCGTAGGCAAGACATTATTGCGCCTGAAATTAATCAATCAGGAGCAATTATTGGAGGCCTTGGCAGAACAGCTTTGCCTTACTTTTTATCCCAGCTTAAAGGATATCCCTGTGCCTAAAGAGGTTGTCAAGGCAGTGCCGGCAAAATTCGCCCTCCATTATAAATTTATGCCTCTAAAAATAAAAGACGGGGTACTGACAATAGCCATTTCTGATCCTTTGGCTGCCTGGTCCATGGAAGATTTAAAATTGCAGTTGGGTTATGATATTGAAAGGGTGCTAGCCTCAGAGAAGGAAATATTGGTGTCTATGCGGAGGTTCTACGGGATAGGGGCGGATACCATTGATGAGATATTGGACCAGGAAACATTGGCAACCAAGCAGGAGATTGCCAAAGAGGAATCAATAGATGACGTAGAGAAAAATGCGCAGGATGCTTCGGTAATTAAGCTGGTCAATCAGATATTGACGGAAGCGGTGACCTCAAGGGCTACCGATATCCATATTGAGCCCTACCGCGACCAGGTGCGCGTACGTTACCGTATCGACGGGATCCTTTACGATATGCATATGCCGCACGAGATCAAGTATCTCCAACAGGCAATCGTCTCCCGTATTAAAATATTGTCTAATCTTAATGTCGTTGAGAGGCGCCTTCCTCAGGACGGCCGCGCTATTATTAAAATACAGGACAAACAGGTCGATTTAAGGATTTCCATAATCCCTTCTCTTTACGGAGAAAACGTTGTCATCAGGATCCTGCCGGTTTATCTGTTGTTTAATCTTGATGACTTGGGGCTTGACCAGCAGGAGCTAAAGACAATCGAAGTCCTGACACAGAAGCCGCACGGGATCATATTCTTGACCGGCCCTACGGGAAGCGGTAAAACTACGACACTTTATGCCTGTTTAAGCCGCCTGAATAAAGATGCGGTAAAAATAATCACTATTGAGGACCCTATTGAATATGAACTTGGCGGTATTATGCAGATCCAGGTCAAGCCGGAAATCGGTTTTACTTTT
>VGKM01000162.1 GCA_016867005.1 Candidatus Omnitrophota bacterium
TCTTTCTGCATCAGACATAAAAACAAAACCGGAATTGAAGGGCAGGAGCCCATTTGTATCTGGCAGGATAATCCGGAATTTAGATTCATTATTCCGTGAGATATCCTGCCGCAGAAGGGGGTTTTTGCTTACAAAAGGGCTCAGCAACATTGATTCCAATATAGAGTTTACTACCCCAAAAGACCTGGTATTATATATGCCGCGGGCAGCATTGATAGTGTTTTTTGCTCCTTTCCCCTCTCAGTGGTTTCATAGCGGCAGCTACGAATCAAACACTGTTATGAGAAGGATTTCCGCTTTTGAGATGATAGGGGTCTATTTTTGCCTGATATTCCTGGTTTACGCATTGTGGATTTGGAAGAATAGAGTAGAAACATGGATTATTTTGTTTTTTTGTTCCGTGCCTATGCTGGCTTATGGAATTGTCGTTTGTAATATCGGAACTCTTTACAGGTTAAGATACGGGTTTCTTATGGTTTTGGTCGCTTTTGGCCTTGCCGGAGCTTTCGAATTCTTCCGGAGACGGGGGCTCTTAAGAAAAACGGAGAAAGGCGGCGGTTAGAACATGTGCGGGATAGTTGGATTTATAGATTTTTCACACGAGCTTGGCAAAGATGAGCTCTTAATGACGGCTGAAAAAATGGCGACATGCCTTATTCATCGCGGGCCTGATGATAACGGTGTTTGGGCGGATGAACGGCTGGGGGTAACATTAGGACATCGCAGGCTTTCGGTTATAGACCTGACTTCTGAGGGGCATCAACCGATGTTTTCTTCAAGCTTAAGATATGTAGCCGTTTTTAACGGGGAAATTTACAATTACAAACAACTGCGGAGCGAACTGGAAAAGCTTGGTTCTAAATTCAGAGGAAATTCAGATACCGAGGTCTTATTGTCTGTTATAGAAGAATTCGGTATCTCGGAAGCCGTGAAATTACTGAACGGGATGTTTGCGTTTGCAGTTTGGGACCGGAAAGATTTGCTTCTTCACATCGCAAGGGACAGGTTAGGGAAAAAACCGTTGTATTACGGTTGGCATAAAAATAAGTTTTTTTTCAGCTCTGAATTAAAGGCAATGCGCAACCACCCGGATTTTAATCCCGAGCTTGACAAAGATTCATTAGCTCTTTTTTTCAGATTTAATAATATTCCGGCTCCTTTTTCGATTTACAAAGGAATAAAGAAGCTTCGGCAGGCGGAGCTATTGACCGTTGACTCTAGGAAACAGGAAGCTCAGGCAAAATCAAGTATTTATTGGTCTGCAAGGGCAGTTGCTGAATCGGGTATTACAAACCCTTTCCGCGGCGATGTTCCGGAGGCAGTTTCAGAACTAGAGTTTCTTCTTAGGGATTCGGTCAAGCTAAGAATGATCTCAGATGTACCGCTGGGCGCTTTTTTATCGGGCGGTATAGATTCCTCTCTGGTTGTAGCGTTAATGCAATCGCAGAGCCCGAGGCCGGTAAAGACATTTACGATTGGGTTCAAAGAACGGGGTTTCAATGAAGCCAATGCGGCAGAAGAAGTGACCAAAATACTCGGTACCGAACATACAGAATTATATTTAACCGCCGAAGATTGCCTCAAGGCCGTTGATTTAATGCCTGTACTCTATGACGAGCCGTTTGCAGATTCTTCTCAGATTCCGACTTTTCTTGTTTCGGGGTTGACAAAAAAATACGTAACAGTCGGACTTTCAGGTGACGGAGGAGATGAGCTTTTTGCGGGATATAACAGGTATTTCTGGGTTGACGCGGTCTGGAGAAAAATCTCATGGATGCCAAAAACATGCAGGTTGTTTTTTTCTCATTTAATCAGTAATTTCCCGGGAACATCCTTTAATTACAAGCTATGCAAATTTTCAGGAATATTAAAACTTGATTCGCCTGAACAAATTTATTTGTGGTTAGTATCACATTGTAAAGAGCCTTCTGAGCTTGTTCGAGGCAGTGTTGAACATTCAACTGTGCTGGGTGAGGAGTCGGCTGTGGTAAAGATAAACGATTTTACCCGGAAGATGATGTATTTTGATCTTATCAGTTATCTTCCCGACGACCTTCTTACGAAAGTCGATCGGGCAAGTATGGGGGTAAGCCTTGAAGTCAGGTGCCCTTTACTTGATTACAGAATTGTTGAATTCGCATGGCGCTTGCCTATGCGAATGAAACTTTATAATCAGCAAAGTAAATGGATATTGAGAAGGATATTGCAGAAATACTTGCCGGAGAAGCTGTTCCAAAGGCCCAAAATGGGTTTTAGTATGCCCGTAGGCATGTGGCTCAGGGGACCGCTAAAGCAATGGGCAGCCGAGCTTATAGATAAGAATTCGCTTAAAAAAGACGGGCTTCTGAATGAAGAATTAGTATCTAAATGCTGGGAAGAGCATATAAAGGGGAGTACGAATCATCAGGATTTCCTTTGGCCGGTTCTTATGTTTGAATCATGGAAGAGGGAGTGGCTTAAATAGAATGAAAAAAATTGCTTTTGTTTCGAATCTTTCCTGGAATTTATTTAATTTCCGCCTTGGCTTGATGAGATCTCTAAGAGAAAAAGGTTATACTGTAATTTTCTGCGCTCCGCCTGACAATTTCACATCCAAGTTGGAAAATGAGGGTTTTAAGCATATCCCGATAAAGGTAGACAGGAAGGGTGTAAATTTTATAAAAGACGCTGTTCTTTTTTTCCAGCTGTTTAATATTTACAGGAATG
>VGKM01000163.1 GCA_016867005.1 Candidatus Omnitrophota bacterium
AATGGCCACTAAATAACAAGTATTAAGGAGCCCTAGCACGGGAAGAAAAACAACCCCGCCAAAGATCCCTGCTAGCCAACCGCCGGATAAATCAGCAAAATAAAGCGTCCCGGCGGTATTTGCTGCAGAATCTTTTCCGTTTAAGAATATTTTACAAGCCAGGGGGAATTGAATCCCGGTTAAGGCCCCCGAGATAAAAAATAATACCAAAAATAAAGGAAAAGCCGTTTGAGCGTTCTCATTAATGAACAAAACTGCCCGGCCAAGCAACAATAAGTAAATAATCATCGATAGTTCTAATCTCAGATAGACTTTTAATCCATCCCTTATGCGGCTTAAATTCAGCATCATAAAAATGCTTCCAAAAGCAATCCCGGACATAAATATGCTTAATAGAAGGCCGATGACGTAATACAGATAACCGTATATTACCTGGAAAGAAAACGTGAGAAGTAAATTTGCCATCATGCCAAAAAAACCCGTGGTAAAAATACTGTAACCAATGCTTAGTTTGAGACACATCCTAGTTATTTTTGTTAAAATATACACTATCCCTGCAAGGAATATGACAAGCAAAATCAATTTTAGTAAATTCAGGCTTCCCGCATATTTGAACATTTTTCCAAACAGCGGTGAAAATTTCTTGTTCCATAACAGTATTGATTCAAAAACGGATATCGGTTTAAAATCCTGGTTTATTTTCGTTGTTGCTCCTGCCATCGCCTGACGGAACCATCTTTGCCTGCTTTCACCAAGCTTATAAACAAGGTAATCCGGGATCAACAGTCGACTTTTTATACCCCTGCCTTCTATTCTTTTTTCGATATTTTCAGGCGTCAGATTTAGGATCTTCTCTGTATCCGAAGCCAGAATAATATTGTAATCTCCAGGAATTACTCTGACATTGGTAAAAACCCTTGATCCATTCAGAATAGTGCCATTGATGTTTTTTAATTCTTTGCTTAAATATTCAGGGGAACCGGGAAGCCAAAAAGCCAAGATACCGCCCTTATTAAGCCTTTTTTTTGCTGACGAGAAGAATTCTTTGGTCAGCAAGCGGTTGGTCAAGAGCTCAGATGGATTTGATGTCCCGATTAATATAACATCATAATTCGACGAAGTAGTTTTTATAAAATTAACACTGTCCTGGTTCAGGAGTTTTACTCGCTTATCGCTTAGCTCGCTGTTGGTTAAATCACTTGGATGCTTGCCTAACATCTTAATGATCAATGGGTCGATTTCAAGATATGTAATATTAAAAATACGGTGTTTTAACGTTTCATTTATCAGGCCTCCGGCTCCTCCGCCTAAAATCAATATGGTTTTTGGGTCATCATGAAACAGGAGGGGATAATTTGCGAATTCCTCTATAAAGCTTATATCCGGATAAGGCACTACCACTATTGGATATCCATTGTAAAAGAAAGTTGTCTGCTTATTTTCCTCAGTGACAGCGACATTGCCATAAATGGAATTTTGATAATCAATAAGTTTCCCTTTATCCCACTGTCTGGAAAGCGATGCTTTATTAATATGGCCGAGCCCCAGGTAAAAAAGCACCGTGATCAAGGTAAAGCTGAAAATAATCAATCCTGCCAACCTACTTTTGATATAGCGATATAGAAAAATGCTCACAAACAGGGTAACGGTAAAAACCAGGAGTATGATCTGAAAAGTATTGAAAAGCGGCAGAAAAATGCATGTCAGGACAATACCGCCTGCGATTGCTCCGATTGCCTCCAAAGAATAAACCCTGCTTACCGCAGCCGCCTTATTTTTTAATTGGTCTGACAGAATCCCGCAGTTCAAACTGAATAAGCCGCCGCTTAAAGAAGCAATGGGGAAAATCAGGAATAAAGAAACAAAAAAAATGTGCGCCAGGCCAAGCGTCTCTCCAAAAGGGATGCCTAAAAGAGATTTAAAGCTGCGGGCAAAATATATTGAATTCAGTAAAAATAAGCTGAAAGCCGCTTGTATGATTATCAGGAAGCGAATTTTGTGCTTTATTAGCTCAATAAGCTTACCGAAGGCCAAGGCTCCGGCTGCAACTGAAATAACCCAATTTGCCAAGATAAGGCCCAGAGTAAGCTCGTTTCCATAAAAACTTACCAGTAACTCCCTGATAATCAGAACTTGCGCCGTTATGCCGCTAAACCCGGCAACAAGAACCGCCAATAGAAGGCAATTTGCCATATTTTGAACACATCCCCATCACTATGCCCATCATAAGCCAGAAGACTGCGGCATCCTGAAAACCTATAAAAATAATGCTGGTTGCAGATGCCAGGATCAGAGTTGAAATTATGCCTGCGGTAAATCCTAAAATGAAGTTTACATTGGTTACATCTCTTTTTAAGTTTAAGACGGCAAAAACAAGCCGGAAAAAACCGGACAGCAGTATGATTAATGACATGAATCCCATTAGACCTGTATCGGAAAGGATTTCCAAATATGTATTATGCGAATGCAAATGTATTGCGCCTTCTTTATAACCATGCTGAGGCCCGTAAACATACAGGAATTTTTCGAATGTCCCGGGGCCGGATCCAAAAATAGGATAGTCCTTAAAGATATTTAAAGCGGCAAGCCATAAATCCAGCCTGTCGCCCCATGTATCCGGTCTAATAGTAAACCTATTGCAGTCCTGGACAGGGAAGAAATAAATCAAAATGGTTAATATTATTAAGAACAAAATCAGGAATTT
>VGKM01000164.1 GCA_016867005.1 Candidatus Omnitrophota bacterium
CGGCTATCGCAACAGTTGCAAGGCCCACTGCAAAAAGGCGCACATAAGACACTACGTCGGTAAAATTATTCATTAAGCTAAGGGCAAGCGTTCCCAGCCCTGAGCCAACTGCCTTAAGAATATTTCTCTGTGGATTAGTAAATAGGATTACTAAACTGGCCCCAGCGATTAAAAGCCACCCGCCAAAAGCAGGAAATGCATCGCTTAAAATAAGCGTTTTTGCCAAAAAATATGCTGTCCAAAGAACACAGATCCAGCCGATATCCGCAAGCGCAGCCAAAGAAGGCAGTTTCAAAACCGCTCTCCATGAATGCGCAATTGAAAGGTGCAATGCCCCCAGGAAAAAACAGAATGCCTGGATAATCTTTGTGTCATTGAGCGCGGGAACCAGCGGCTTCATACCTAAAGCAAAAAGCCATGCCTGGCCAAAGAACACCCCTGTCAAAAGCCCCCATATGATAGCGCAAAAACTTAAAATATAAAAGAGAAAAAAGGCAGCGTGTTTTTTAATCTTTTCCCCGAATTTTTTATGCGCCCAAAGAGTTAACAGGAAATAAACTACCCCGTATCCGGCATCGCCGATCAGCATCCCGAAAAAAATGCCGAAAAACAGCAAAAAAACCGGGCTGATATCCAATTCGCGGTAACCTGGGACGATTTCAAGCAACTGGAACACCGGTTTTATAATCGAAACCCATTTGGGGCTACGGATAAGCGTAGGGACATTATCATCCTCTTTAGGCTCGGTTATATATACCCCCCATTTTTCTTTTTCTGCCAATTTTAGGGCAGCCGGCTCAAATTCTGCAGGAATATAACCCACCAGATAAACAAAATCATTTTCTACTCCCATCCCGCTTAATGCCTCGCATAATTCTATGCTCTTTCTTAGTTTTTGGGCTTCAGTTAAAATACCCTGCCGGCAACTTAAATATCCCCTTAAGCGGCCGGTTAATTCTTTTATATATTCCTCATCACGCCTGAGCCTGAGCCGCATTTCATTAAGGCCCGATTCCGGAAGCTCAATCTCTTTAAAGGGGCATTCAACCTTTCCTAACGAGATCAACAGGCAGAAAACGCTGCCGCTTCTTACGGCAATCTTCTTTACTATGCAGGAAGCAGGTATTCTTTTAAAATCCTTAAGCGGTATTTGATAAAATTTTATCTGCACTCCGCGGGAAGAAAGCTTATGCACAACAGAAGGGTCAAAATCCCCCCAATCCTGCCAATCAATAATTTTTTCTGAAAGCGCCCTGGCGAATTCCTCCAACTGGTCTCTTCTTTTCCATAAGTCAACGACATGCCGCGCTGCGGTCTTTAAATCCGGTTCTGGCCTGCCGGCAGAAACATGCGTTTTGCCCAGAACGGCCCCTTCTTCTAATAGAATCTCTGCCGCCTGATTAAAAAGCGCCAGCTCCTCACGGAAAAAAATAAGGTCCTTGCTCCTTGGGGGCTGTTGATGTTCTACGTGCACCACGCCCTGCTTACGTAATTCATTTATCCCGAAAGAAGCATCTTTTGACTGCAGGATCACCGCTATTTTTTTCATCGGGACAATCATGCTAGCGCCCCCTGCCTGCCGGCAGGCAGGCCTCAAGGATTGTTTCTTCGATCTTTCTTTTTGCGATCTTGCTGCGGCCGACGGCATTGCTCATTTGATCGCCGATATAAATCTTTATCACTCTTATTGCTTCTTTTGTTTCGGGAATTTTAACTTTCTCGAACAGGTTAACTCTTTGCGTTGTAATCCTCAGTTCATGTTTTAATATTGCTATGCCTTTTTCTAATACCTCGATCTCTTTATCAAGCGCTATTATCTGCCTTAAGGCATCTACGGCATAATCCACCCATAAAGGCACCTCAAATAAATCATAATCGGATTCTGGAAAATCCATCTTTTCAAACACTGGGACGTTAACACCCGCAACATTTTTCTCCCGGGTGGCAATATTAAGGGGCGAGATCCATTGCTTAATCCGGCCGCTGTCTTCCGAGAATAAACCCGCCCAGGCAAGAACGGTTTCTTTCTTTCTTCCCGCCAGGCCCTTTTTCTCTGTTAATGCAACAAGCTGCTGCAGAATTTCAAGCTGCAGCTGCTGTTTCTTAAGCTGCAATGTAGGCAGATAACGCTCGTATTGCCTTAAGGCGTCTCGCTGCCTCTTAAGTTCACCCTTAGTCAGCTTAATCTTCATTCCTGTCACCTAAAACCTAAGACCTAACACCTACTTCGGCCAGTATTTCTCAACCATGGATTTTTTAATACCGGTCTCTGCGGGTTCAAAACATTGCGCTAAAATTTTCCAGCCGGCATCTAGCGCCTTTTCCAGCGCAATGTTGACCTTAAGAGACATTAACTCTTTTTCAAACAGCTTTCCGTAATGCAGGAGTTTTTTGTCCCAATTGCTCATCTGAAAACCCATTGCCTGTTTTTCCAGGGTTTCGCGGTAGCTGGCAAACAATTGGATCATGGTATCCATAATTGTCCGGTGGTCATCACGGGTCTTGCCGTTTACCTGCTGTTTCAGGCGGCTCAATGACCCGAACGGCTCAATAACGCCGTTTTTTAAATAAAACTGCCCTTCCGTAATATATCCTGTATTGTCCGGCACAGGGTGAGTTACATCGTCTCCCGGCATAGTGGTAGCGGCAAGAATAGTAATAGAACCTGCCCCTTCAAAATCAACTGCCTTTTCATATCTTGCA
>VGKM01000165.1 GCA_016867005.1 Candidatus Omnitrophota bacterium
TAAGCATGTTAGGCATTTACTCGCTTGTTTCCGGGGCCAATCGAAGATTAGGGACGCGCCTTATGATTGGAGGCATTATCTATACTTTTCTTGCGGCACACATTATAACCGCTCTCGGATTATACAATAAACAAAGCCTGTATAGTTTTTTAGAACATGAATCTTTCGCAAAAAACTTAAGTTTTATTGTCTTCCATCCGGTTAATTTTTTCCGCCATATCCTAGGTTTCAAACACCTGTCTTTTCTTGCCGGCATCCTTGCACCGCTCTTATTTCTCCCTCTGTTTTCTCTAGAGTTATATGTCGGGCTCCCCGTATTTTTTCAGATATTCTTATGCCACAGGGCAATCGAGTTCGGCAGGGCATATTATGCTGCGCCGCTCATCCCGCTTATGTTTATTGCCGTGGTATTCTTTCTAAGAAAAATTAAGAGGCAGCGGCTAATACTCGTCCTGGCTTTGGTTGTTTTGGTATCTTGCATTTGTTCTAATTTCGGCCAGAACATACTCGGTTATCTAAGAGAAGAAAAATTAAGCGACAGAAATTTTTACGGCGTAAAGAATATCTATGAAAAACGGTTTTACCAGGCAAGCCCAAAAGCGAAAGCCGCATGGAAATTCATCAATCTGATCCCTCCCGGGGCGCCTGTTATGGCAACCGCGGATTTATGCGCTGCGCTGGCAATGCGCAAGACAGTATATTGTTTCCCCTATCCTTATGCCGAACAGGATGTTTTAAGGGATGAAAAAGTAAATTTAGAAGAATTGGAGCGTTACTTAGAGAAAGTTAAATATCTGTTGTTAAATCTTGAATATAAGGGTTATGGGGCAGGAAGTTATCCGTCTTTTTCATTATCCGAATTTATTAGGGTGACCGGTCATTTAGTTGATAGCCGGAGGTGGAGGGTTATTCTTCAGGAAGAAGGGCTTATCCTTTTAGAAAAAAATGAAAGCTAAAAACAGATTTTTGCTTAATAAAGATTATTTAAGAAAAAAAGCAGTTGTTTCTGGTTTTCCTACGGAACTTACTATAGAAATAACCAATCACTGCAATTTGGATTGTATTTTTTGCCCGCGCTCGAAGATGAAACGTCCAAAAGGATTTATGGATTTTCGGATGTTTAAAGGGTTGGTCGATCAGGCAAAGGGGTATTTAGAGTTAATCGACTTTGACCTTATGGGGGAAACAGTATTGCATCCTCAGATTGTTGAATTCGTCTCATATTGCAGGAGGTCCGGCATCAGGACGATGCTCAGCTCAAACATGATGCTGACTGATTCAAAGCTGGTTCAGGAATTAATTTCCGCCGGACTAGACATGCTGACGATGGATATAGATGCAGCTACGCCGCAGACTTACGGAGTATTAAGGCGGGGAGGGGATTTCGGTAAAGTTAAGCAAAATATAGAGTCGGTATTAGGTCTAGGCGACAGACGCCTCTTTAAAGTAATTAAAATGGTCTATACCGCTTTGAATAAGCACGAAGCAGGTATTTTTCAGGAAATGTGGAGAGGTAAGGGAGCTGATTACGAACGCCTGTCCCCTTATGAAAATATGGACAAGCAGCTTCTGGAATTAAACGCTGTGCCGGAGAATAAGAGGTGCGGCCGCAGATCGCCTTGTGTGCAGCTTTGGAGGAAATTTGCGGTTTGTTGGGATGGTACTGCCGTTGCCTGCTGCGATGACTACGACAAATTTTCAGTGTTGGGAGACGTAAACAATGACAGTATTATGGATATCTGGAATGGCGGACCGATGGTTAATTTACGGAGAAAACATGTATCGGCGGATTTGCATACAGCCCCGTTTTGCCGGGAGTGCCGGTTGTTTGAGCCTAGCTTATTGTTTATACTGGGCAGTACATTTACGGATGCGCTGACCTTAAGGAAGGTATTTTTTAATTTCGAGAAATTATTAATCAGAAAAAATATTGCATTTTTCAGGCATTTTTAACGGATATGCAAATAATCCCTACTTTTAAGAGCACCTTGCGGTTTCAGGAAATAAACAGGGCGTCCCTTAGACTTTTGGCGCAGAAAAAAAGCGGCCGATATAAAGAAGATTTTAAGTCGCTATTAATGGAATATCTGGGTACAGGCAATATTGTATTTGTGCCATCCGCCAGATGGGGGCTGTATTTTATCCTGAAAAACCTGGATATCCCCATAGGCGCAGAGGTTATAGTTTCTGCGTTTAATTATTATGCGGTGCCGGCGGCAATCATAAGGGCAGGGATGAAACCGGTGTTTGTAGATATATCAGAAAACGGAATTGGTATTGATATCAGCAAAATAGAACAGGCAGTTACCGACCAGACTAAGGTTTTAATAGTGACGCATTTATGCGGTTTTGTTGCGGATATGGAAAAAATTAGCGCTATTGCCAGAAAACACGGTTTAATAATTATCGAAGATTGTGCGCAGGCCTTTGGCGCAGCTGTCGGTACTAGAAAGGCAGGGTCATTCGGCGACCATGCCTTTTTTACTTTCGGTCTGACTAAGAATTTTACTGCTTTTGGGAGCGGCGCGGTAGTTACCAAAAATAGAAATTTGCTGGAAATGATGGAACACGATTTGTCTAAGCTGCAGCAGACTTCTTATAGGAGGACTTTGCTGCAATTGTTTTGGGCGTATGCGATACTCTTTGCGACTTCAAGAATTTTATTTCCTCTCATATACTGGGTTATCCGTTG
>VGKM01000166.1 GCA_016867005.1 Candidatus Omnitrophota bacterium
CAGCCTTATCAATAGATATCTTAAGCGGCGTTGTAAAGCCTGAAGGCAATCCTGAATTAATCAAGAACTCCTTATATGCATTAAGCCAGGCATCAGAGTTTTTTGGTTTTAAGCTGTATCCTGCAAAAATATCAAATGCCGGCCAGGGCTTACCGAATACCACTCCTTTTATAGCGCATTTTAAAGGCGACCACTATGTATTGGTGACTAAGGTAGCCGAAAATAAAATCTACCTTCTTTCTAACCATAAAGAACAAGTTGTTTCTAAAGACGAATTCCTCAAGGATTTCAGCGGTTACTGTTTATTGGCACAGGTAATAGCCCCGGCTGAAACAGTTTCTGATGCCGAAGCAATGAAAGTAATGGGTGCAGGGTTAATCCTTGATGACAATACAAATTATCTTTCCAATTTTGATTCTTCGTCTGATTATCAGTCTTACATAAGCTCAGGAAACAGCCAATATGGCCCGGTAAGCGAGAGCTGGTACAACAATAATATCGCCTCTCCCACGGTAACTTCACCGGCTTACACTCCTTCTTATACAACTACGCCCAGCTATACTACGCCCAGCTATACCAGTAATAATTATATTCCCAGCACCTCTTCGTTTGTAGATACTTATACTAATCCGCTGAGCTTTATGAATAATTACTCGGCGCCAACTTACCAGGCGCCGCCTGTTACAGCACCGACAACTTATACCCCGGCAGTTACAGCACCGATGATTACAACTCCCTCTGCGCCGTCTTATAATACCAACTTTAATACCAATTTTGATACCTATACTTTCAGCAACCCGTTAAATTTTCTCTCAAATTATACTGCTCCGGCATATCAAGCCCCGGTAATTACAAATACTCCTGCAGTCAAGGCACCTGCCGCAGCGCCGCAAGTTTACCAGGCGCCGGTTAATACTGTGGTGCCTAAGACATCAGCGCCGGTTGTTTCAAACTACAATACCCAGAATTATGCGGTAGATTATAAGGCAGTAGCTAATGCCGGCTCAGCTACTTTGAATACAGTTAAAAATGATTTCTTAAACGGCAATATAGTAACAAGCCCTGCCGCTACGTTCACCGGTTGGGCAGGCAGTGCCTCCAATTATGTTAATAATCATACTTTCGCTAAACCAGCAGCTGCTCCTGTAGTAGCTACAACAAATTCTCCAGCGGCTCAAGTTTCTCCTACAGTTACAAATAATTATTCTTACCAAAATTACAGCGGGTATCTGACTTTACCAAACGGGGCCACGATATCCGGGCCTTTGAGCAAGGAAGGGTATAATAAGGCGTTTCAGAAGAGCGGATATGCTGTTAGCGGAAGCACTATCCCTAGCACTCCTTCTTTTATAGACACCTACACTAATCCTTTCAGTTACATGAATAATTACTCGACGCCTACATACCAGGCGTCGGTAATATCAAATGCACCCAACATTAGCTCAACCCTGCCAACATTAGCCAGCTCTTCTAGTGAAAAATATGTTTTTAACCCAAATAGTGTTCAGGCTTCATCTGCTTGGTGGCAGAAAAATTGGGATTGGAGCAATGTAAGCGGAAGTATTGTGAATGCTGCAAAAGCTGCTTATAAATGGATAAATATTGCTAGCTCCGGCCAGGAATTCATTCAAAAAGCTACTCCGGAAACAATAGAAATTGTTAGCGGAAAAAATAAGTTGCCGAATATCAATCCGAGCGCTCCTGTTGGAAGCGTTTGGTCTCAAGTCCGCGGTAAATATACTCCAGAAACACAAAGGCTAGGGGATGAATTCCTCGCGCAATCAGGCTGGAACAAATTAAGTATGGCTGAATTCGCGCAAAAGATTACTCCATTTGTTAATGATACACTGGCCCAGTCAGCTTCTTTAAATAAAGCATCTGCTGCGTTTCAGTCTCCTTATGTTGGTGATCAGTATGCCCCTAAAAATGCAGGGATAGCTTTAATCCAAACTCCGGCAGGAGAAATTGTCAATACAAGAAATGGCGGTGAATTCTGGCAGTTATTAAAGAAGCTGGGTGTTCCAGAAGATACAGCAGACCAAATTAGAATTCTGGCTGGACAATCAGGGTATTTATCTTTATCAAAGGGCACAGCAAATAATGCTTTTAAATCATGGGGAGGCGATGGTTCCTATAAGGATTTGAATGGTATTCCAGTTACTTTGAATGTTAAGATTAACGATGCTGTCAATAACGGCACTTATCAATTAGAACAAGGTTTTTCTGTAACAAAAATCAACGGCTCGCCAGTTTCTGATAATTATGGAAAACATATATTTGCTTTGCCGGATAATAAAGCTTATGTAATGAGCAACCCCGGAGCAAACGATATTAAAGCATACGGGCTATTCAATGCCAGCAATATAACTCCGGATAGCTTCATGCTGCAGAATAATGATTATACGTTGAATGTTAACCGCATGGCGTTTGATAATGCAAGCTTAGATTTCTCCAAGCAAAATGTTTTTGGCACCGCTCAGTTCAATGGCGATGCTTGGATAATTAAAACAAACAATATCCCTACTTCTATAGGTTCTTCTCAATCCAGCGTAGCAGGCAATTACATATCTTTACCTGCTCAGATTGAAACAGGAGTATTATCTATTCAACCAACAGGATTCCTTGGTTTGGGCAGAGGACAAGTTGTAGTTGATCAGTTTAAAGGAAGCGGCCAGGTTG
>VGKM01000167.1 GCA_016867005.1 Candidatus Omnitrophota bacterium
GGATAACCCAAAAACACAAGGTCTTCCTTTTTAAGGCCCAATAATTCCATTGCCTTTATTGCTTCTCTTTTCCGGGTTTCCCCCAGATGCACGAATTCTCCTGAAAAAATCGGGATCCTTTTTTCATAAACAATAAAAGCCAATTGATTGTGGTCGCCGTTAGTAAGATACACAATATTGACCTTGGCGCCTTTTTTTACTGCCTGTTGAATTACCCCGGCGCAGCCGATCGCTTCATCGTCAGGATGGGGGGCAAGTATTAGCAGGCGGTCTTTGGCATTTATCTGTTCAAGCGGGAACAGGGCAGGCCCGGCCAAAAAATTATCCTGCGCTGCCCCGGCGAACAAAAAGCCGGGCAGGGAAAAAATACATAAAAAAACCAACACCATCCTTTTAACCATGCGGTTATTTTAGCATATAAAATTTGCCAAATCAATCATTCGCGCTATTTAAAGATTGCAATTGCATCTAAATATATATATAATTTTAATATGGATTCCGAACAACGCTACGGCCATGTCCGCCGGATACTACTACTTGTCTTAATGCTTAACTGGCTGGTGGCTGCGGCAAAAATTATCTTTGGCCTGATGACCAAATGCTCCAGCATGACTGCCGACGGATTCCATTCCTTTTCGGACGGCGCCTCCAATATCATAGGATTAGCGGGGATCTTTCTTGCCTGCCAGCCAAAAGATAAAAACCACCCTTACGGCCACAAAAAATACGAAACTCTTTTTTCTCTGGGGATCGCTGCCTCCCTGTTTATCGTATGTTTTGAACTAATAAAAGAAGCTGTCAGGCGCCTGCATAACCCGGTCATACCGGATATCGGCTTTTTAAGTTTTGCTGTCATGCTGGTGACGCTAGGGATAAATATTATTGTTATGAATTTTGAACGCAGAAAAGGAAGGGCATTAAAAAGCGACATCCTTATCTCTGACTCCCTGCACACGCGCGCCGATATCCTGACCTCCATATCGGTGATCTTTGCATTACTGGCAATCAAACTGGGGTTTCCGCTCCTTGACCCGGTAGTAACATTCTTGATCGCCCTGTTCATTGCTTATGCGGCTATTGATATCATAAGAGGGAGTTCGCGGGTACTATGTGATACGATAGTGATGGATGAAACAAAGATCATTGATATTGTGCTTACTGTCAAAGGCGTTAAGGCCTGCCATAAGATACGCACGCGCGGCAGGCCTGATGATATACATGTTGACCTGCATGTCCAGGTAAACCCGGATATGCATATGGACCAGGCGCACAAAATAAGTTATGCTATTGAAGAGGCCTTAAAAAAAGAGGTCCCCGAGATCACCGACGTGGTGGTCCACATGGAGCCGGCTACCTAAAGCCCCTTTAGAATAAACCACAGGCCGACGCTTGAGAAGATACCCATTACCCCGCCGAAATAAAATGGCGCTGCCGGGCCTAAAAATTTCCACAGAATGCCTGCCAATAAAGACGCTGGAAGAAGGCCCAGGCCGACTAATGTAGCGTGCAAACCGATGGTCGTGGCGCGTAAATGATCCGGCGAGATATCGGCGACGAGCGCCTTTTCCACTCCTTCCGTAAAACCCATATACAAGCCGTAAATTCCGAACAGGACCCAAAACATACCGGGGGAATTATTTAAAGCGAAGCCCAAATAAACCAGCCCGTAAAAAAGATACCCCAGCACCAGGATCTTCTTCCTGCCGATCTTATCCGAAAAGTGCCCCGCAGGATAGCTCACAAGAAAATAAATGATATTAAAAACAAGGTAAAAAAGTATGACATCCTGCAGGCTGTTTCCCGAATCTTTTGCGCGGAGCAACAAAAATTGATTCGAGGAATTCCCTAAGGTAAAAATGAAAGTAAAAATCAAGAAAAGCTTGAGCCGTTTATCCAGAGCATGCCAGCTGAACCGGACCTTAGGCCTTGGGTATTTCTCACTCTGTGGTTTCTTTTCTCTGACCAGAAAAAGTACGGCTATTCCTATCAGCGCCGGGACAAGAGAAATAAGAAAGATGTTCTTGAAGTTTGAGGGAGATGATCTTATGAGAAAAAAAGCCAGGGCTATGCCGGTACAAGCGCCTAAGGTATCCATGGCGCGGTGCAGGCCATAAGCCCTGCCCCTTTGCTTCTGCCCTGCACTATCGGCAATCAAGGCATCGCGCGGAGCTGTACGTATACCTTTGCCCAGCCGATCGATTGTCCTGGCGAAAAATACAAACCCCCAGCTCGAAGAAACATAGAGAAGAAATTTTCCTAAAGCCGAACAGGAATATCCCAGAATGGTAAAGGGTTTTCTGAAACGGATTTTATCGGAGAAATAACCGGAAAAGACCTTTAATAAACTTGCCAGGCTTTCAGCTACCCCTTCAACTAACCCCATAATAGCGGGGCTTGCCCCCAAAACAGTGACCAGATACACCGGCAATAACGGATAAACCATTTCGCTGGAAATATCGGTCAATAAACTTGTGATGCCCAAAAGAATGATATTTAACATGCGTTTTCTATTTAATCTGCGCTTTTTTGCATTACGGCGTAGACAGCCAACAAGAAACACGCAACAACAAATAAATCGCCGAACTTTGTATAAAAACTCGTTATTTTATAAGAAGAAGAGATATTTTTTGTATCAA
>VGKM01000168.1 GCA_016867005.1 Candidatus Omnitrophota bacterium
TCAATAATATACTTATCTTTTACCTTGGGCAAGACCTCGTTTAACGTTTCAAGGTATAATCTCTTTTCTGTGATCTCCGGAGCTTTTTTATATTCGTTTAAAGTGGCTAAAAACCTCTCCGCTTCGCCTTTTGCCCTATTTATCTTATCAAGGGAATATCCTTCCGCCTCACGAATTGTACGCTCCGCTTCGCCCTTGGCCTTAGGAATGACCTTATTATATGCCTCCCAAGCCTGATTAATCATCTTCTCCTTTTCCTGCTTTGCTTCGTTTACTTCGTTAAAGGCCGGCTTTACCTTATCCGGAGGGTTTACATCTAGCAATTTCACCGTGACAACCTGGACTCCGGTCTGATAATCATCTAATATCTTCTGCGTTTCAATTTGGGCCAGGTGGTCTATTTCTTCTCTTTTAATCGTAAGCACTTCGTCAACGCTGTAGTCTCCTACCAAGCGGCGCATAACTACTTCTGAGACATCCCTTATGATTTTCTGCGGATTACGCACAATGAAAAGGAACTGTATAGGATCCTTGATCTTATATTGCACGATCCAGCGCACATCAAGTATATTTAAATCGCCTGTAAGCATTAATGATACATCCCTGCTCCCTTCCCAAGTGCCCCTGGAGGACGAATCTCCCTTTCCTGTGCCAAACTCCTCCTTAAAAATTTTCTCTACCTTAATCGGCGTGACTTTTTCTATGCCAAGGGGGAACTTTGCATGCAAACCGGGTGAGCTCAACCTAACGTATTTACCGAACCGTTGGATTACCCCAACCTCATCCGGTCCTATCGAATAAATTAATCCATTAAGGACTATAAGAATAAACAAACCTAACGCCGCCCGAATGAAATACTTGCTATAGCCGAAAAATTTCTTTTTACCTATATCGATTATCTCATCCGGAGAAGGGACATTTTGCCATTCCATAAGTTCTCCTTTCTTTGTTTAAAAAAAACGCCATCCTGCGTTCGTATGCAAGATGGCGGCCCGACCATCTAAAAGCCTCCAGGGAAATTTCCCTGAACCCATATTATGATTTAATAAAAACTTAACTATATTAACATTAGTTTACTACTATTAGGTTTATTGTCAAGGGTAATCGCATACCAATTTCTTTTGGTTCATAGCTAAAGGTGGCTCCCGTGAGGACGGGCAGTAATATCGCACAAGGGGACGACCTCTCTGCAAACAGGTGAACCTCTTAAAGGGTCCTTCTTTCCAGATGTTATAACTTTTGTAAAGGAAAAATCATTCTACTCCCCCCGGGTAAAGCCCTAATGAAACATCTCCTTATCCCCGCGCCCCGCAAGAGCGCTATCTTTAATGAGCACGCGACTTATGGAGCGAAAGCAAACATAAGTTGCTGTGCGAATTAATACCCGCGCTTTTTGCGGGTATCTTCAAAAAACTGGCGAAAACTTTAGTGGGAGGAATTAATCCAGTAGCTTCTGAGACAAACGATGCAACTCTGGATTAGCTAAAGCCAAAACCTTCTTTTTTACCGCTCTTGAAAAATACTCTTTCTCGGTTTTAGTTAGTTTTTCCCGCTTAAGCTTTTTTAAAAATAGTTCTTTTTGTTTAGGAGAAAAGACCTGTGATAATGAATATTCGAGGCCCAATTCGTCTTTTACTGACAGCAGTTCATTTAATTTATTCTGGGCTTGGCTAAAGTAATTGTTGAATACAGTCTTTAATCTTTGAGCAGACAATTCGCTTCCGGCCACATCAAGCTCTCCATCGGATTTAAGTTTCTCGAGGAATACTGCCACTTTTCTTCTTCTCGCTACGGAAAGGGAATAATAGAATTCATCAGCCCAAGAAAACTTTAGATTAAAGAATTTATAAAGTGCAAGCGACAAATCCACAAGAGAAAGTAAATAGGGCTTATCGAAAGGCTTTCTCAGATACCAATTAACTTTGTCGTAATTAAATAATCCTTTCTCTGCACTGTTTGCTAATACTACTGGAAACCCTTCCCAGAGGCGAAGATCATGAGATCTTACCATATCCGCCAAAGTTAAATTAGCATTTTTGTCTTCCTCAGCGCCAAAAAGCGAAAAACCTAACGCATTAACTCTTTTGAGAAGATCACTATTTTTCATTGACCAGGCCTTCTTTCTTTAGAATCTTTAAGAAATGCTCAAAATTCTTATTCACTTTGTCTTCAGAAACATCAAAAGGCGCTGTTTCTTTAAAACGCTTCTCTAACTGCTTAAAATCTATGTCTTTCTTTTTATCCTTTACCAAAACAAGACAATCGTCTATATCTATTGCCGTAGCTCTGAATAACTTGGTTATGATAATGTCATAATAATTTAAAATTCCCAAATAGATTCTGTCAAACTCTTTTACAAGAATATGATTCTCTTTCTCCAGCGGTGACTCTAATAATTCTGTAGTATGTACTGCCTTGCCTCTGAATAAATCAAATATGAAACCATCCCCTCTTTCCCATCCCCAGCCGCTTGCCGGTTTATATCCGAGCTGTTTTAAAATACTTAATAGATATTCATATTCATCCAAATTTGGCACTATTAAATCTATATCCTTGGTAGATGGTTTCACGCCTAAAAGCGTCAAAGCGGTTCCACCACAGGCAATCAAATGCACCTTCCTTTTAAGAAAG
>VGKM01000169.1 GCA_016867005.1 Candidatus Omnitrophota bacterium
TTACAGGAATGAAAAGCCGGATATTGTTTTTCATTTTACGATCAAACCGAATATTTACGGAAGTTTTGCCGCAAAATTAGTAAAAATAAGGTGTGCAAATACGATTTCCGGGTTAGGTTTTATTTTTACAAAAAAGAACTTATTATCTCCTTTTGTCAATATCCTCTACAGGATTGCATGCGGATTTTCGGAAAAAAGCTTTTTCCATAACAAAGAAGATATGGAGTTGTTTATCAGTAATAATATTATCATTCCCCTGAAGGCCTGCCATGTTAACGGCTCGGGGATTAATTCTGATTATTTTGCCCCCATGAAACCGGAGGGCAAAGATTCTACTTCGAGGGGGTTCAGGCTGCTTTATATTGGCAGGATGCTTTGGGATAAAGGATTAGGGGAGTTGATTGAAGCGGTAAAAATATCAAAAGAAACATTCCCGAAATTGACGCTGAGATTAGTAGGGCCCATTGATAACGGTAACCCCGCAGGTATTTCAATGCGGACAATTCAGGAATGGCAGTCGTCGGGTCTACTTGAGTATTTGGGAGAAAAAGAGGATGTCAGGCCCTTTATTGCCGATTCCGATTGTGTTATTTTACCGTCTCACAGAGAAGGCCTGCCAAGGGTTTTATTGGAAGCATCTGCCATGCAAAAACCTGCAATTGCAAGTAGTATTGCAGGTTGCAGAGATATAATCAAAGACGGAATAAACGGTTTTCTCTGCCCTCCTAAGGACAGCTTAAAACTTGCTGAAGCCATAATCAGGATGGCTTCTCTTGAAAAACAAAATAGGGATGAAATGGGCAGGAGGGGAAGGCAAAAAGTAATAGGCGAATTCAGTGAAAACAGGGTGATCGGCCTTTATCTTGATGCTTTAGGGCTATAGTTTTCTGGCAATAAGTGCGGTATAATCGCAGCATTCATTTTTGTACTTATTGTAAATCTCAGGAGGATAATTATTGTATGACAGATAATCACTCTTTATGACGATTTCAAATCCGGATTTTCTGAGAAGCGATTCAATTTCTTCCCATTCAATATGGTCATCCTCCCAGACATGTATATCGCCTTCCGGCTGGTACTTCTTATCAAATGTTCGCATAATAACGTTGACATAATTATGCGGCTTTAGATATTTTCTAAGCCGTGCAAAACTAAAGCCGGATTTTTTACTGCATAACAACAGGAAGTTTTTATAAACATCATTCTTATGCCAGAAAGAACTGCATCTTTCATGGTCGAGATAAATTATCCCTCCCGTCTTTGTAACCCTGCCAAATTCTTTTATTAACGCAAGGTAGTCCGGCACATGGTGGAGAACAGAGTAGCAAGCACAAAGATCAATGCTTTTGTCCTTTATATATTCAAGCCGTCCGCCGGAAGTATTTAACAGAATTAAATCTTGCCGTTCAGCAAACCTATTTCTTACCATCTTAAGAAATTTAATTGAAACATCAACAGCTGCGACTCTAAGGCCGCTTTCTAAGAAATGTTTTGTCAGGTTCCCGCTCCCGCATCCATAATCCAGGGCGATCTTGAATTTTGAAGATGTCCTCAAAGTTTTCAGGCAAAGATTAACGCATTGCCTGATCCTTGCTTGTTCTTCAGGATTAAAAATTTCTTTATGAAGGGATTCGTAATTGCAGGATATCCTATTGTGAACAGCGGTGTTTGCTTTTATCGAAGAATTGTCTGACATTGTGCGCTTATTAAATTCCACGATGATCCCGAATGAGTCCATCGGTTACATCTATAAAACTATACGGCGTTTCGCAATCCGAGTAATAGTTTCTATCTTCTAATAATCTGTAATTTAATCCGAAATAAAAATTAAAAATCAAGCGGAAAGAATTCACGGGACTTATGGTTTTATACAAAAGTTTTTCTCCGCCCGGAGGCAGGTAGTATGCATTAAAGATGGACATCGTTTCGTCCATCTTGCCGTAACTTACCCATGGGCCGTGGTCAGCCTGCAGTATAATGATAGGGGGGTTTTGTGACATTGAAAGTACTTCTTCAATAAAACCCTTAACAAGCTTATTAATAAAAAGCAGCTGGTTAAGATAGTTTTCTTTTTGAGCCCAAACATCCCCGCTCATCTCAAGCTTAGTTTCGGGAACAAATTCACCGTTTGCACCAAAGATAAAGGGAGGATGAGGGCAGAGGACATGAGCGAACACAAATTTCTTTCCTTTTATTTTATGAGAACCGGAAAGACTGGCAAAAGTATCAAGTATCCTCTTCCTGGAATCTCTCTCAATCAGGTGCCTTACGAACGGCTCTAAGATGGTAGTCTGAATAAATACTGTCATGAATTCATCAAGATATCCATGATTAAATTCCAAATCGGCAGAACTATTGCGGTTTGTTGCGTCCCAACCCGAACTAAAATGAACGAATTTATAGCCGCGAGTTTTGAAAAAAGCCATTACTTTATTATTTTTAATAGCTTCATACAGGATCCTGCGTTCTGTAGATTCTATTCCCAATTCATCCTGAAAGCGGTTTAAATACTCCATGTTTAAAGATGATGCCAAAGACAAAAAGGTAAGGGCATGGTTGCTTCGGCTTTCCGTTGCTATATAAAAACCTTTGCTCTCAAGATAGTCGAGAAATTCATGAT
>VGKM01000170.1 GCA_016867005.1 Candidatus Omnitrophota bacterium
GGTTCGTCTTTAACTTCCTGCGGAACCTGTTTTGGATTGATGCCCAGTCTTTTCCATATCATATCGGCCCAGTCCTGTTCCAGGATTTCGGGCAGGCTCATCTGCTGGGGCATTTTCAGCTTTGATTTCTGGTATATTAAATAAAAAATAAAGATTGTCGCCAGGTCAAAAGCGACAATGAACAAAGTCGCCGCTTTTATCAGGCCGGGCTGAAAAAGAAGATAAATTCCGGAAACAAAAGAGCCGGCCAGAAAAAGCGGCCAGCCCATCCAGAAGATAAAACCCGCGAATCCGAAAATCAAGGCAGACATTTCGAGGAACAGGGCGAAAACGATAACGATGGTTCGCACGACTGCGCCGATAACCCGGCTGATCTGATTCATCAAAAGAGTTTCGGCAAATTTTTTCAGCTCAAAACCGCGGCCGTAAGAAACAACGTCCCGTTTCCAGGGCGAAAAAAGCGTCTTTAAAAGCTGGGGAACGGGGATAAAATAGCCGACAAAATAACGCAAATAATTCCCCCAGATCTGAAGGTATTTTTTTGGCGCCTGCAAATAGTGCCAGAGAAAATAGTCGAAGATAAGCATTTCTAAATTTTCCTCCCTTTTGTAAAGGGAGGCGAGGAGGGATTTAATTCTTGTCTTTATTTTAACAGATAGGCCAATTTTCGTTAAGCGAGCCTTATGCACAAGCATCGATAAACTCTCGAATTTGGCGAATTAGAATGCTTGGATATAAGGCGAAGCCCCGCACCGAAGGCCATTTCCATATTAAACTGCTACTTTTGGCCTTTTGTTGTCGGGGAAAAGTATTACACAGGCGCCTTGCTTATCTTTAACTTTTAATGTAGAATACAGGAGTATTTTATAGCGGAGCAGAGAAGCAAAAAATATATAGAAAACCTTATAGCGATAGCGGGGTAGAGAAGTAGTATCTGGTGCCGCATAAGCGGCAAGACCCGTTTAAAAATATGTGGTATGTTTATATAATACAAAGCACCAGCAATCAGGGTTATTATGCAGGCGTCACGAAGGACTTACAAGAAAGGCTTTCTCGCCATAATTCTGGAAGAAGTAGATATACTAAGAATAGAGGGCCTTGGATTTATAGACATACAGAGCCGTTTAAAGATTTGCCATCTGCTAGAAAAAGAGAATTTTTTATAAAGAAACAGAAAAGTAAAAGATTTATAGAAAGTCTTATAGCGGGGTAGAGAAGTAGTCCCGAAAAATAAAAAATCTGCGATTTTTATATTTTTCGAGGATCCTCGATTTTGAATTCCGCCTGCGGCGGAAACAAAATCGGGATATCTCGGCATGGATTTGGATTATAAAGTCTATATTTTAAAGAGCTTAAAAAATGGCCATTATTATATTGGTCAGACCGAAAACCTGGCAAAGAGATTGAAGGAGCATAATTCAGGAAAATCAAAGTCAACTAAATCGGGAATCCCTTGGGCATTAGCGCATAAAGAGATTTACGAAACAAGGAGCGAATCTATTAGAAGAGAGCGGCAATTGAAAAAAATCAAAAAAAGATATATCATAGAACGACTTATAGCGGGGTAGAGAAGTAGTATCTCGGGGGTCTCATAAGCCCCAGACCCGGGTGCAATTCCCGGCCCCGCAACCAAGAATTAACGCTAAGGATTAAATATCGTGACAGTATTTAGTACTGGCGTTATGTTTGTTTATAAGGGCAGGGTAGCTCAATTGGTAGAGCGTGGGACTCATAAGCCCAAGGTCGTGGGTTCGATCCCCACCCCTGCTACTGTATTGTTCAAATTATGGACCGTTAGTGTAGCCTGGTCTAACACGTCTCCCTGTCACGGAGAAGACCGCGGGTTCAAATCCCGCACGGTCCGCTAAACTTCGTTAGGGCTCGCGGTATTCGCCCTAACTTCGCTTAGCTTCGCCATATGTACTACGTTTATATTTTAAAGAGCAGATTAATGCCTGGCGCTATCTATAAAGGATTTACTTCCGATTTGAAGGAAAGATTCAAGCAGCATAATGATCCTAAAAACAAAGGATATACTAAAAAATATGCGCCTTGGGACACAGAAACATATTTTGCTTTCAGCGATCTTCAAAAAGCTAAAAAATTTGAATTATATTTAAAATCAAGCTCGGGCCATGCTTTTATGAATAAGCACCTCTTATCCGAAGATTTTAAGCGAGCCCTAGCGAAGTTTAAGCAGTCTTAAAAAGGTAAGCGTAATTCGCGAAGCGAATGGAGTTTACCCGCACGGTCCGCTTACCTTCATAAACCGTTGTATGGAAAAATTATTTATCAAAAACCGAAAAGATCAGAATATAGCGGTAATTATTGATAAGACAGAAAATCAAAAAGGTTTGGCTTTCGTGATGCATGGCTTAAGCGGTTTTAAAGAACAACCACACATTGAAACATTCGCCAGCGCTTTCAAAGAAAAAGAATTTACAGTTGTTCGTTTTGATACGACGAACACATTAGGCGCCAGCGACGGTGATTTAGTAGACGCGACTCTCACAAATTATTATAAAGACCTGGAAGATGTAATTAAATGGTCAAAGTCTCAAGGCTGGTACCAGGAACCATTTATACTCTCTGGTCATAGCCTGGGGGCTATT
>VGKM01000171.1 GCA_016867005.1 Candidatus Omnitrophota bacterium
CATCCAGATTGGAAAAATCCCTAAGGCCGCTGACACGCATTAACTTATGCGGATAAAGCTTCTCTTCCAGATCGGTCTTCCATGGCCACTGGCCGGTCAATCTCAGGAACGGCTCAGTCGGAGCAAATTTATCGCCGTCTTCAACCCGGGTTTTATCTTCTGTCCTGTAATACATATTAGCAACTGAAACATATTCCCAGGTATCATTTGTGAGGTTATGCCTGTAGATAATCTGTAAATGAGTATCCAGGTCAACATCAATATAATATTCCATATCTGCTTCTTCGGAAGTAGTGGCGCGGCGGTATGCCTCCTGCTGGGCAAGCGAAGGAATATAAATCGCCGGCAGGTCCCTGTATTGCGGCTCATGGGTCAAAAGGCCTGCGATTAGTTTATTAATTGCCTCGCCGATATTTTCAAGATTATAATAATCGGTTGATTTAGATACCTGGAATTTATTCGTCCCGTCATCGGAAACAATTGTCGGAAAGAAAATATACCTGCCGTAATCTGTCTTAACGATATACAATGAATCGCCGATAAAGGAACCGTTCAGGATCAAATTCGGGAACACATTGCGTAATCTATTCTTGAAATCTACGCCAACCTGTACTTTAGCAACCCAGATATTTGCCGCAATCTGAGTTTGTTCGCCTACGGTAAGGTTAAATATCTTGCCTGCCCTTAAACCAATCAAATTACCCGGGTCTTTACCAAAAAGGCCTTCTTTTCCGAAGCCGATATTGGTCCCTAAAATAGTAATGCCTAACCTATCCACAACTTCTTCCTTAAGAGGTATCATCAAGCCGCCGATTTCCTTTAATTTGTTATTCGCCGGCTGCTGGATAAGCAGCGTTATATCATCATATAAAGCAAGCCCTGCCATGGCGATATTAGTGCCATCGGTGATCTGCCCTTCTGCAAATCCATAAATGATATTTACGGCATCAACAATCGGGGCCAGGTCTCCTCCGATCTGAACGCCGAAATTAGTATTGCCGAGCTTTCCTAAAGTAAGCATTGAGTTGGCAAAATCCTGCTTGAATGCAGCATAGAGAGAAATCAACTCCTGCTTGTTCTTCACTTTGCCGTTTTGTATCATCTGGTAATATGTTTCTCTTAACTGGAGATAGTTGAAATAGATCCTGCCGACAGTGGCCTCTGCATAAGCCAGGTCCCTGAATGCTGAAGAGCCCGGGTCAAGCATCTTCTTATCTTTTTCCAGAGTGTAGTCCATATAAGGCATTAAAGCATCAATAACCGCCTGGTTCTTTCCTTCTACCAGAGCTTTCTCTATCTCATCTTTGAATTTAGGAGTAAAGCCGATTATGGTATTTGCCTGGCCAAAGAGCATTTGCTGGGCATAATCAGTATCTTTTGTTAAATTGCCCCGGTCTTGATTCAGCTCTGCCCGTGCTGCTTCAATATCTGCCTTAATCTTTGCAGCTGCTCTGTCTGCTTTTAATATTCTCTCTTCAAGCAGTAATTTATTTCTTTCAATTCTTTCTTCATAAGTCAAAACCTTGAACTTCAACTCCTCTAAGCGGCCTTGCACTGCTTCCAGCTTCGCTTCGTTGCTTAGTTCGGCTGCAGCAGGCGCTGCGGCGGGCTTGGCAAGCTGATTTAAATCATCCTGCAAGGCCTTAATTTCCGCCTTCAATGCATTTTCTCTAAGCGCTAAATTATTTAACTCACCGGATAATTGGTTACGTTGAGATACATGATCCGGAGAAACATCGCTCTTTGTTTTCGGTGCCCATTGTTCTGCCATGGCCCCAAGGACTTTCTTGGGAGTCCCGTCAATATTAACAAATCCCCAGAATTCTTCGCTGAATTGGTCTCCTCTATTGACGCTGGGAAGGCTATTGACCCCGTGCCTATCCTGTCCATTAGGATTTCCTTTTTCAACTTTCCACCATTCATCCTGCCAAGTCATAAAAGTGACGCCTGAACAAATATCCCTGCTATTATTTATTGACTGCCACATCAATACATTTGCTTTTGCCTGGGCATCTTCATCTTCTGTCTTTGCAGCATCATTGAATGAGTCAATGCCGGTTTCCGATATATACATCGGTTTATCTGAAATTGCCCTCCAATTATTAAGCTCTTCTGTCATATCTGTGCCGATATAAATATTCATGCCCCAGACCTGGACTGACGGGCATTTCTTTAATACGCTGGGTGAAGGCGCCTCGCCGTGGGCAGAAGAAGTGGGATGGTTGGGGTCTAATTTTATGGCTGTCCTGGCAGCTTCCTCAAGATTGCGATACCAAATATTAATATCGTTACCCTCAAACCAATCCGGATGATAATTGTATTCGTTGCCGAATTCCCACATTAAGATTGCCGGATGGTTCTTATAAGTATTGATATAATTCTTATATCCGCCTCTTGCAACATCAGCGCCCTGCTGATGACGGTCATCGTAATTAGGGAACCCGACAATTACCCTGATACCATGCTGGGCAAATGCATCTAAGAGGTCCTTATGAGGAGTAAAATACGTGCGTACTGTATTAATTCCGGCGTCAGCCATTTTCTTAATATTATCAAGCCCGAC
>VGKM01000172.1 GCA_016867005.1 Candidatus Omnitrophota bacterium
CATCTACTGTGTCTATATTATGCTCAGAAAAAGGAAAAAATCGTCTATAGTGTCCACTGTTTCCACCCTGTTTCATCCCAATTGCACCCGAATTGCACCCGCAAGAGGAAAGGCGACTCGAAGCGTAAACGAAATTCTTACAAGTGCGGGCTTTGCCCACACTTTCGGGGATTCAGCCCCAACGGCGGATTCGGCGCTTTGGCCTTTTCCCGCCAATTCCCGCACTTGCCAGTAACGCCTGCCGTTGGACTGCCAAAAATGCAAGTCGTGCTTTTTGCTAAAATGAAAATAAATAAAAGGAACATTTTTGATGTTAATACGATGGCACAAAAACTCCGCTTTGGTTAGCGCAATCCTTTGGATTGGAATTGGCGCAATAACGATTTACAGTGTTGCCTTAAGTTCGTTTGGCTGGGGAATAAACCTGATTATGGGATTCCTTTTTATCTTACTTGGCTGGTTTCTATATATACGTGCCAACTGTTTTCATCGCTTTTTTTTAACCAGTACCGCTGATATTCAGAATAATCCGCACTTCAAACGCTTTTTGCGTTTAGACCTCATGTTCGTCTTAAGCACATGTCTCGTTGGCGGTCTTTTACTTTCAGCGAGTATCAGTCGGGTATTCGGAGAAGGATATGCAGTATTTGGGTAGCGAAAATCTCGTATTTTTTTATTATCGGGAAATGCCCATCATCAGTCAATTATTTTTGTATAGCTAATCTGATAATCTTAAGAATATGCAAGATTCATGTTGCTTATCCGTGGGCGCATCCCAACAAAGCGTCCCCATAGATCAAGGGTATAATGCACCCGATACGTCGGAGTCGGTGCGATTTACCTGCTTTTTTTCTTGTTTTGAGTTTTTTCTGCTCTCAGAGCGGATCCACGCTCTGCTCACATGCTGATAACGCAAACTATTAGGCGGAACTCCCCAAGCGGTTGGGTCGTCCTTGAATCGCCCCATTGCGAATGCATTGAGGTTCATAAAAAAGAATGATAGGAGAAAATGATGAAAACACGAGAGTCGTTGATAGCTATGACAGTGGTAGGCAGCTTGATCTTGGCAGGATGCGCGCCAACCGGCTCGTTGCAAGAGGTGCCAACTTCTACGCCAACCAATTTACTGAACGATACTGGCTGGTTGCTGGAAATCCTACACGGTCAAGTGGTGATGCCCAGCACGCAGGTAACTCTCAACTTTGAGAAGGACACGCTCAACGGTACCGATGGCTGCAACCAGTACAATGGCTCATATGCGGTGGATGGTGAGAAAATCACCGTCGCCGAAAACATCACTGCCACGATGATGGCATGCGAGGAGCCGGTCATGAAGCAAGCCTCCGACTACATCGCCGCGCTTAGGCAAGCGGCTGTCTACAAATTCACCGGCCAGCAGATGACTCTGCTGGATGCGGACGACAAAACGCTGGTCACCTTCAGGCAGAACCTCGAACTGACAGGCAAAAACCCGCAGAATTCCACCTACCTGACCGATGGCCAGGCGATCACGCTGGTCAATGGGGTTGCAGAGTTGGAGGTGGCGCCCGGATCGGCCTCGAAGCAAGTGACCCGCTACTTCGGCAATGCGGTGGACATCGATCTGAATGGCGACGGCGTGAATTTAAGGGTTACGAAGGTGAGGACAATATAATACTTCGCAATGTAGCTCTTTCCCCAGATGGGCAGTCCCTGGCATCGGGGTCGAATTTTGGCACGGTGCAACTATGGCGAATCTTCGATGGCAAACTGCTACATGCTTTTGAGAGCCAATCAAAAAGGTACGATAAATGGAGTAATTATGATGCAGAAGGGTTTTCGAGCCTGGCTTTCTCTCCGGATGGGCAAATTCTAGCTTCAGGGTGGGGAAATGAAGTGCATATATGGCAGGTTTCAGACGGTGCTTTGCTCCGCACATTGTTGGTGAATGAAGGTGGCGTACGCCTCTTGTCATTCTCTTTAGACGGGCAGACCCTGGCTGCGGTTTTATATGATGGTAGTATGCAACTTTGGCGGTTACAGTAAAAAATAACGAATATTATTGTCCTTGTATTTAAGGTAATTATGAGACCTATGAACTTTTTTAAAGTACTACTAATTCTATAAGTGGGGTAACCATCCCCTAAAATAATACCAAGGAAAAGTGGAGTTTTCCGGCAAAATAATAACAGGAGATTCCAGATGAAAAGAAAACGCTATTCAGTGGAAGTTTATCGTAGTTCAAATCTTATTAAGTCTATATATGGCGGTTGGTAAAATTTAAAAAACCCTACGCGTTTTTTTAATTTTTGAAAATTAGAATGAACAATTGAATGAGAGTCATTTTCTCTTTTCAACTGAAGAGCTTTTTTAACACTTTGAGTGCCTGATTAATGAATAAATGATGCCCTCGGGGAGATTCGAACTCCCAACGATCTGATTCGAAGTCAGTTACTTATTGATTATATTAAAATAGAAACTAAGGTTTAAGGTGACATAAACCTTAGTTTACCTTTTAGTGACGCACCAGGGAATCGAACCCTGAACCTACTGATTAAGAGCCAGCATTCTTGTT
>VGKM01000173.1 GCA_016867005.1 Candidatus Omnitrophota bacterium
CTCCCCCTGATAGCTGAAATATGCCTTCAGCAAGGCAAGATAATTTCTTTCATCGCAACAGAGACCAGGCCCTATATGCAGGGGGCGCGCCTTACTACCTGGGAATTGCAGCAAGCAGGTTTTGAAGTTACCCTTATCACGGATAATATGGTAGCTGAAGTAATGCAGGAAAGAAAAGTAAATAAAGTCATCGTCGGAGCAGATAACCTTGCGCTTAACGGAGATATCGCCAATAAAGTCGGCACATACCAGATAGCGATCCTGGCAAGTTATTTCAATGTCCCATTTTATGTAATCTGCCCTCCGGCTTCCAAAGCAGAGACGGGCCGGGATATAAGGATCGAAGTGAGGCCGGAAAAAGAACTGCTTGAGATCTGCGGCAAGCAGATCGCGCCTTTAGGTACTAAAGCTTATTATCCGGCATTTGACATAACTCCGAATAATTTAATTACCAAGCACATTTACCTGAAAATTTAAAAAGATGAAAAACGATATTATTAAAGTAGGAAAACGGCTTTATGAAGCAGGGCTGGCAGTCGCAAAATCAGGCAATATCAGCTGCCGTATTGATGAAAATAATATTCTGATTACCGCAACCGGGACATTCCTCGGAGATCTATCGCCGGACGATATTGTTAAGGTAAACCTGATTTCAGGGAAGCCGGAGGGAAGCCGGGCGCCCAGTTCGGAATTACCGTTGCATAACCTGGTTTATAAAAATTTCCCTGCGAAGGCCGTCGTGCATGCGCATCCGCCGCTGATTAACGGGTATTTTGCCGCTTATGATAAAATAAAAGCCATGACTTTTGAAACAAAATTTTATCTGGGCGAAGTGCCGGTTATCCCGCAGGAAACCCCGACGGTTACCGATCCAAAACCGGTAATCGATGCATTAAAATCCAATAACCTGGTCGTTTTAAAAAACCATGGGGTTATCGCGGCCGGGGATAAATTTGAAGATGCCTTAAGTTTAATTGAGGCCCTGGAAGAGGCAGTGCGCTCTGCTGCGCTTGCCAGGCTTTTCGATAAAGAGATACTCGACGGGCTTGATCAGGCACTAAAAGAAACCCTTAAGAAAGACGAGCCTTCATATGAAATGTTCTCCCGCGAGCACATACAGGCAATCGTAGATTTAGTCAATAAGGATGATTTTATCGCCCAGAAAGGAAAGGAGCTGGATTTGACGGTGCAGCTTGCGGTAAAACTTGACGGGACTGATAAAGCGTTTAAATTCAATTTTGAGCAGGGCAAGATCATACGCCTTGATTCCGACGCTGATGCGCCATTTGTTATCTCTGCAGCGCGTGATATCTGGGAGCAGGTATTCTTAGGCAAGGTGGATTCGTTTGTTGCGGTTACTCAAGGGAAAATGAAATTATCCGGCCAATTGGGCCAGTTATCAAAATGGTATGTCCCCTTTAACCGGCTTTTTCAGCACTTCAAAGAGGTAAAATTTAAATAATGGAAACCCGTATTTTTATAAACGGCGAATTTATTGAAACAAAAGAAAAGCAGAAAGTAATCAATCCTGCTACCGGAGGGGTTATCTGCGAGGTAAGCGTTGCAAATGACGCGGAGATCGAACTTGCGCTTTCTTCGGCAAGGGATGCGTTTGATAAAGGTGCCTGGCCGCGGCTTTCTCTGGGAGAGCGCAAAGAGTTCATCCACAAAATAGCACAGGGGATAAAAGACAAAGCAGGGGAACTGGCCGGCCTTGAGACAGAAAACCAGGGTAAACCCATTAAAGAATCGACATTTATGGATATCCCCTCGAGCATCAAGAGCTTCGAATATTTTGCAGATAATTTAGAAAAATTTCTTAGTGAAGAAAATATCCCGCTCAAAGATGAGATCGCAGAGGCACAGGCAAAGCTAGTAAGGGAGCCGATGGGAGTTGTAGTATTAATTGTGCCGTGGAACTACCCTTTGTTAATCGCTTCTTGGAAACTCGCACAGGCGCTTTGCGCAGGCAACACCGTAATTTTAAAGCCATCAAGTTTGACACCGTTAACAGCATTGGAATTGGCTGCAATTATTGACCGCGCAGGCCTTCCGCCAGGAGTAGTCAATGTTATTAATGCAAGCGGGGAGGCAATAGGCAGGCAACTATGTTCCGATAAGCGCGTAGATATGGTATCTTTTACCGGCAGCAACGAAGTCGGCAGGGCAATCCTTGGATTTACTTCGGAAAATGTAAAAAAATCTATTATGGAATTAGGCGGTAAGTCCGCGGCGATCATCCTGGATGACGCAGACCCGGATGTTGTTTCTAACAGCTTGCTTTGTTCAATATTCCTGAACCAGGGGCAGATGTGTACGGCAATGTCCCGGTTCCTCGTGCAGGAAAAGATATACGATGCCTTTGTAGATAAGTTTGTCAGTAAGGCAAAAAGAATCAAGCTGGGGCCGGGCAGTGATTTTGAATCGCAGATGGGGCCGTTGATTTCCGCAAAGCAAAGAGAGCGGGCCCTTGGGTTCATTGATAAGGCAAAGAAATCCGGAGCAAAAGTCCTTTGCGGCGGCAAAATTCCCGCAGAGGCGGCATTAAAA
>VGKM01000174.1 GCA_016867005.1 Candidatus Omnitrophota bacterium
GGGCATTATTGATCCCGAGGAGAAACGTGAGGCAATTACCCAGACATTTTACAAAGAAGTTTTCGGAAGGTTAGTGAAAAAAAGCGGGGCAAAGTATTTATTGCAGGGAACAATTCTTACTGACATAGATGAAACAGTAGCCGGGATTAAGCGCCAGCATAATGTTTTTGAGCAGCTGGGCATTGATCCACAGGAGGCATTCGGATATAAGATTATTGAGCCGTTGGTACAACTGAGGAAAGACGGTGTGCGTAAAATTGCAGAAGCTACCGGATTGCCTTCGGCTATTTTTAATCGTATGCCTTTTCCGGGCCCAGCGCTTTCCGCGCGCGTGATCGGAGAAGCGACGAGAGAGCGTATTGCCTTGGTGCGTACAGCTACTTCTATCCTCGAAGAGGAACTGGTTTCGGTAAAGGCATTCCAGTATATGGCGGTACTCCATAATGACCGCGTTACTGGCATGCGTGATAATAGAAGAGAGTTCGGACAGCAGATAGAAATCCGCTGTTGGGATAGTGTTGATGCGCGGCAGGCCCGGCCTACACGGCTTGATTTTAATATTTTAGAGAAATTGGCGAACCGGATTCTCTCGGAACTTCCGGGCGTGGTAAGCGTTACGTATAATATTGCCACTAAGCCGCCTTCTACTATGGAGGCGATATAAAATTTGTGATTTTTTGATATATTTATTTAGTTGACAAGCTGCGTATTTGTGCTATCATTAAAGTGACCTCGGAAAGTCACAGTAAGTAGTTAGCTAGAAGCGCTACAGAAGTGGCAACAAGTTAAGAAACACAGTTTGTAAGGAGTGGAGAAGTCAGTGTCCGAGGCGAAAATCCACTCCTTATTTTTTTGATTGACAACCACACAATTGTGTGGTAATATAGGACTATGAATAAGGGCTTTCAGCTTACAAAGAAACAGGAGAGGGTGCTCAATTTTATTCGTAGAAGGATAGGGGAGAGGCATCCTCCTACTATCAGGGAAATAGGAGAGGAGCTGGGATTTAAATCTACCGGCACGGTCAGGGATTACCTTAATGCTTTGATACGGAAAGGATTGGTGAGGCGCATGAATAGTAAATCCAGGGGCATAGAACTAACCGAACGCGCAAGCTTTAATAAGATCCCCATAATCGGCACCATTATGGCAGGTTCGCCGAATTTGGCCTATGAAGAAATCCAGGGATATGTTGATGTGGATGATCTCTATCTTGGCCGCTTTAGTTTTGATGATGTCTTTGCCCTGAGGGTTAAAGGCGATAGCATGGTTGATGCCGGCATTCTTGAGGGAGACATTGCTATTATTAAAAAACGCCCGGATGCGCAGAATAATGATATTGTGGCAGCGTTATTGGATAATAACGAAGTTACTTTAAAACGCCTACGCAGTAAATCCGGCAAACATCACCTGGAAGCTGCCAACGTGAATTACCCGCCGATTTTTGAGGAATTCAAGGTTATAGGAAAGTTATTAACAGTAGTAAGAAAATATTGAATTTTTTAACACCCGCTCTCTGAATTTTTTTAGCGGGTGGCTGCGGAGCCGAAGCCCTTGCCCGCGCGCAGCTGTGCGAGCACGGGCGAGGTGGCGCAGCAGACAGGACCCGCTAAAAAAATGAAACATTCTTCTTTTAAACCAGAGGCGCGCTGGGACAGGGCGCCTTTACCGGATGGCTCCGGCCATCAGAATACCGATTCCGTAGATGAGCAAATCGAAGTTTTGGTATTGTTTAAGGGCACAAAAATCCTGCCTCGAATATTTTTCTGGAATAATAAGGCCTACAAAATAAAGAAAATCACATATAATTGGCAGGAACGTTTTGGGCGCGAAACCGTATTATATTTTAGCGTAAGCACAGGCAATGACCTCTATCAGATATCTTTTAATAATACTGGTTATAACTGGAAGATAGATAAAATAATAAACTAATCGATACCATGATCCTGCATGTCGATATGGATGCTTTTTTTGCTTCCATTGAGCAAGCCATAAACCCGCGCCTAAAAAATAAACCTTTGATTGTCGGCTCAAGAAATTCTAGAATGCACACTGTTGTCTGTGCGGCCAGCTATGAGGCTAAGCGGGCCGGGATTGATTCCGGTATGAGCTCGGCTGAGGCCTTTAAAATCTGCCCAAACTTGGAGTTTGTGCCGGCTGAGCAAAGCAAATATATCTGGACCTCCAGGCAAATTTTTAAGCTTTTAAAGGAGTTTGGGTTTGAGGTTTTGTATGCTTCAATCGATGAGTTCCAGATAGATATCCGGGATACCCAAAACCCCGGGCTGTTGGCTGAAGAAATCCGGAGAAAAATCCGGGCTGAATTTAGTATTACGGCATCTATCGGTATTGCCAAAAACTGGCTCCTGGCTAAACTTGGCTCAAAGCTTAATAAGCCGGATGGCGTAACGGTTATAACTGAAGGCAATTTAGAAAGTGTTTTAGGGTGTTTTCCGGCATCTAAGATCTGCGGAGTTGGTAAAAATACGGCAGCTGTTTTAGAAGGGCTTGGAGTTAAAACTTGCCTTGATCTGTATTTTAAAAGCGC
>VGKM01000175.1 GCA_016867005.1 Candidatus Omnitrophota bacterium
GAAGGTATTTTTTTGTTTCCTGTCAGCACTATCCCATATTTAAGGCTGCCTTTCCATTCGACTTTTGTTTTTTTGATGGGCAAAAAATGGTTTGACTTTGGTTATGCCATAAAGAAATTAGACAATACCAGGTTTAATTATCTTTTCCACGCCATCGATCTTGTTGGGGCGGAAGAAATAGATTATAGATTTCCGCCGTTATTAGGCAAGAGCGCAAATATTAATGTTAAAATGGGATTATGCAATTATATAATGTCAAAAATCAGCGGCGACTACCGAGTATTACCAACCAAAGAATTACTTAAGAATATATATACTTAGGATGCAAATCGGATGGGTTCTAAAATACGTAGATCGGACGGAAAAAATATTCAATTCGCCATTTCTTTACAAAAGGTTTTTTACACACCTGGTAAGGCAGCAAATTAAAAGAATAAAAAAGAACGGGCCTAGCACGGTTTTGATTGAAGGGACAAATATGTGTAATGCAAAGTGCATTACATGTCCTCATAAGTATATGTCTCGTTCAGTAGGCATAATGGATATGGCGCTTTATAAGAAAATAGTTGATGAATGCAAGGGGCTGGGGGTTTATAGTGTCCATCCTTATGGTTTCGGTGAGCCGCTTTTGGATCCATTTTTGGTTGAAAGAATACGGTATGCTAAAAGTCAAAGCATTCGTTATGTTCCTATTTTCTCTAATTTTAGCCAAATAGATGAAGATAAAATATCTGATCTTATTGATTCCGGCTTGGATGAAATTACTGTTGGTTTCGAAGGAGCGGATAAGGAAACATTTGAACAGGTAAGGATAGGTATTAATTTTGATGATGTAAATTCTAATATTGTAAAATTCCTTTTGATAAGAGATCATCTCAGGCGGAAAAATCCGCTGCTGAACCTGTTTATAACCAGAAGAAAAGGCAACGAGAAGGCAGTGTCCTGTGTTTACCGGAGATGGAAAAACAAGGTAAATGAAGTATTTGTTTGGCCGGCGTCAAATTGGACGGGGGCAACGGATGAAATCTGTTCAAGCCGCCCTAGAATAGTATTCCCTTGTTTTGCCTTATGGGATTCAGTAGTGATCCGCTGGAACGGCAATGTTGTTTTATGCAGTTCTGATTATGATGATTTTTGTATACTGGGCAACGTAAGAAAATCCAGCATTAGAGAAATATGGTCAAGCGAAAAATTGGAAGAGATACGCAGGGAACATTTGTCAGGGAGGGGGCAGAACGTAGAATTATGCAGGAGGTGCAGGCAGATTACCTTTGGTTGGCCAAGATGGTTTATGAGGGCATTTTCTCAGATGACGGGAGACAATTTGGATATTTTAAAGAAATAGATTTATTTTATGAAAGCAAAAATAATAAAAACATATAAAGCTGGAGTAGAGGGTTTAAAATGAATGTGTTGATTACTGGGGTTTCTGGTTGGCTCGGGAGAAGGCTCCTTGAGTTATTGCGGGAAGGCCATTGTGCACAGAGAAAACTTGGGAAATTAAATATAAGATGCCTTTTGTTAAAGAATTCTGATGTTGAGTTTGCGCGCCATCTAGTTAAGAAGTTTAATGTGAGCGTTATTAGCGGAGATTTGAAGGAAAGAAATACCTTGAAGAATGCCGTAGAAGGAATAGACGTAGTTTTTCATTTAGCTGGGGTAACCTGGGCTCATAGAGTAAAGGATTATTTTCAAATAAATACTCTTGGAACGGAAAACCTTATAACTGTCAGTGTTCAAAAAAAAGTGAAAAGGTTTATTTATATCAGCAGTGAATCGGTATCCGGTGTAAAGCGCGATTATTCCGGCAAGGCCATTGAGAGCGATAAGCCTTCTCCATACTGCTCTTATGCTTTCAGTAAACATCAGGCAGAAATGGCGGTCAACCGGATTGCCCGATCAGAGGGCATTGAAACAGTGATACTAAGGCCCAGCGTGTTTTATGGCCCTTTGATGCCGGCGGACCAGGTTAGGTTCTTTCGGATGATAAAAAACGGGCGGCCGGTAATATTTGGCAATGGTAAAAACTTAAGGAATATGGTTTATATTGATAATGTGGTTGAAGCAGTTTTATTGTCCGCCCAGGTGAAAGAGGCGGCGGGAAACACATATTTTATCGCTGATAATGAACCGCATACGACTTACGAAATCTATAAAATGATCTCAGAAGAAATAAAAGGCAAAGATTTAAGGCCAGTATACATACCTGATATTTTCTGCGATGCGTGTTATTTCCTGGATAAGTCTCTTCAGTATTTTGGGTTACATTCCTCGTTGATACATGTCGCCGCTTTTATGAATAAAAACGTTGTTTGTTCTATAGACAAAGCAAAAAATGAACTCGGTTATAATCCGGCGGTCAGACTCAGAGAAGGGATTAAAAAGTCCTTGAAGTGGTGCAGGGATAATAATATCAAATTATGAGTTATTTAAGCAGGTTAAAAGATAGGAGATTGCAGGCCGCCAACTATTTGAAACGCGAAGTCATGGTGTCAGGCAGACCAACGGAGCTTACAAT
>VGKM01000176.1 GCA_016867005.1 Candidatus Omnitrophota bacterium
AAAAACTTTTGAGGGCGCAAGATTACAACTTGTGGTTAAGTTTATTGATAGCCGGCAAAAAGATCAAAACGGTTCCAAAAATACTTTACGGCATCCATTGGGATACTTCCGATTATGTGAGAAGAAGCCTGAAGCACCGTTTTCTTGAAGCAAAAATCATTTTTCGGGGCTTGAAAATGCTGGATGTGTCATTCTTTTATTATGCTTATATTTTTCATACCTTGTTTTCCGGCCTGCTTCATCCCAGGATACTCCATTTGTATTATTTGCACAGGTTTACAAAGAAAAACGTTTAATGAAAAAGATTCTGTTGATAAACCCGGAATACAGCCGGACTTATTTTTCTCTTCCCGTTCTTCCTGCCGGCTTAGGATATCTAGCTGAAAGCCTCGGCAGGCATTCTATTGATTATAGAGTTATAGACATGTCATTGGGTTATAAAACGCGGCCCCTCTATTCCGAGATCAGGAAATTCAGGCCTGACTTCATCGGTATAACATGTATCAGCTACATGCTTAAGAACACTTATGAAGTGGTCCGCGGGATCAAAGAGATGTTTCCGGATGTGAAAATCGTTATCGGTGGGCCGCACGTATCCAGCATTAAAGAAGAGGTTTTAAAACAATGCGAGGCATTAGATTTTGCCATTGTCGGAGAAGGGGAAGTTTCGTTACCGGAGCTCATTCTGGGAAAACCACAGGAAGGAATAAAAGGCCTGATTTTCAGGGAAGGCGAAAACCTCGTTTTTAACGGGCATAGGGATTTTTTTGCCAACCTTGACTCGCTGGGTTTTCCAAAATATAAAGGTTTTGAGATGAACCGGTATGGTTATAAGATGATAGGGATTGTTACGTCCCGGGGATGCCCCTATAGCTGCATTTACTGTTCCTGTAATGTGATAGGTAAACAGATAAGGTTTCGTTCCGCAAATAGCATAGTCGAAGAAATTCAATATTGGTACGGGCTTGGTTACCGTGAGTTCGGCATTCAGGAAGATAATCCTACTTTTGACCGAAGCCGCATGCTTCAGATATGTAGCGCTATTCAAAAAAAAGGTTTTAAAGGCCTGAAATTGATGTGCGGTAACGGGGTTAGGGCAGACAGAGTGGACCGCCAGCTGCTTATTGAGATGAAAAAGGCGGGTTTTAAGCGACTCGCTTTTGGCGTTGAATCAGGCAGTGATAAGGTCTTAAAAGCTATCAGAAAAGGCTCAACCGTAGAAATAATGGATAGGGCTATAAGAGAAGCGACCGATTTAGGTTTTTTTGTCAGCCTGTTCTTTTTGGTCGGTTCCCCTTCGGAAACAAATGAGGATGTTCTGGCTTCCGTAAGTCTTGCATTAAAATACCCTGTTCAGTGCATCGATTTCTTCAATCTGATCCCGTTGCCCGGTTCGGAATTGTTTGATTGGGTCAGGGATAACGGTTATTTTCTCGTGGCTCCTGAGAATTATCTTAATGCCAGACAGCATCCCGCAAGGTCAGTTTTCCCGGTTTTTCAGACGCCGGAATTCCCCGGAGAGGAAAGGATGCGGATGCTAAGGCATACAAAAAATATTACCAGGAAAGTCAAAAGAAGGGCCCTTAGAGAGAAGTTCCCGCAACTCGGGAAGTTCGGGGATATCCTGTTCTATATTTATTGTTCCGACTTTGTAAACTCGATAGAACATTTTTTACTTTCCAGCGAGGTTATCAGAAAATCACTCGGAAGATTTAGGATGAAACTGCGGGATCTTTTTTACGAATGATGTCAACCGGCAATAGCGAAAAAATGAATTTAAGAATAGCGATGGTGATTGCGACATATTTTCCTGTGTGGGGCGGTGCGCAGGTGCAGCT
This sequence comes from Candidatus Omnitrophota bacterium, assembly GCA_016867005.1. GTDB lineage: Bacteria > Omnitrophota > Gorgyraeia > Gygaellales > Profunditerraquicolaceae > VGKM01. The sequence goes on from VGKM01000176.1 coordinate 1,839, forward strand.
AAGGCAAATCTGCCGGAAGTTGTCAGCAAAAGGAGTAAGTTGCTTTATACTCACAAGAAGGCTGCCGGGGACAAAGAATTTTGAAGTTATAAACGGCATACCTGTTTATCGAATTTATGTTACCGGAAAATCAAAGATCATTGATTCTTTCCTTTTTATTTCGCTGTCTATCCTTTGGTTCTTGAATAATAAAGACGTTTTTGATGCGATCCATTGCTATCAGGCATATTCTCCGGCAACCATAGGTATAATAACTACATTAATTTTAAGGTCAAAAAAAGTTATTGTTAAGGTCACATCTTCAGATGAATATGGCGAAGTCGCAGAAATCAAGAAACTTCCTTTGTATAACATCAGGATTAGCTTATTAAGAAGGGCGGACAGATTTCTCGCTGTGAACAAAAAGGTAACCGAGGAGCTTATAGGGTTGGGTATAAGACGGGATATGATAAGTTATCTCCCCAATGGGGTTGAGGTCCCGCTTGACAGCTGCTATGATTATTCTTCAAAAATGAACTATAGGAGAAGGCTGGGCCTAGATTACGCCCGGCTGGCTTGTTTTACCGGCAGGATAACAAGAGAGAAGAACCTCGAGGCCTTGATTACGGCTTGGGGCTATGTTATAAAGCAATGCAGCGATGCTCATCTGATGTTTGTCGGCGAGGGCGGAGCAG
>VGKM01000177.1 GCA_016867005.1 Candidatus Omnitrophota bacterium
CAAAACTTATTCTCATTTTTTCTCTCCGAAACGCCTTTTAAACAAAATAAAATTTCCTTCTTCTCTCAATTTCAACCAGGATGGGTCCGATTGCATCTTCTCAATCAGGCCGAAGACCGCCTTTTCTTCTTTATGACAATAGTTTCCTCCGCCAAAACCCATATAACGGGTATGTATTAAGACATATTCACTATCGAGATAGTCGCAATCATCATTAAACAATTCCAGTAACTTTTCCCGGCTTGATAACGCAACCAACAAATCACCGGAAGCAGAAACTGAGGCATTATCTGGTATCATTGCTACAAAACTCCAGGCGAGCTTATCTTCCTCATCCATTGTATAAAATACAGGGTCAAAAATATTCCTGGCATGAATAAACCGATTGTCATAAATGACCTTCTTCTGGCCTATGCCGCCTAAAATATTATCGCCGAATAAATTCAAGATGTTTAAAAAAAGAATAGAGACCAGGATGATTTTGACTGCTTTGCCGGAAACATGATTTGATATCTTTTTAACGGAATAAACCAGCCCTGCGAAGAAAAACGGTATTAGTGGGGCAATATAATATGCCTGATAATACTCTATATTGCCTCTGCCGGAAAGAAGCAACAGAATGTCTGCCCCCGAAACAAAAGTTACTGCTGAAACAAAAGGCAGAAAAGCAAGCGGGAAGCTTAATTTAAAAAAATACTCCAGGTGGCTAGCCGAAAAAAAAGTGCGGATAAATTCATGCGGCTTGGTAAAAGGCAATAGCGTCAATTCTTTAAAGGAGTCGTAATTAATGCACCTGGCCAGGGATTGTCCATGATTCAACCAAAGAGTAACCGGCATGCTGATAATAAGCCAGGCGACAGAAGATATAATACAGGTCGCCCCCCATTTGTATTTTTTTTGCAGTAAAAGATATGCCCCCAGTAATAGAACCGTAAAAGCAATATGCTCCTTGCACGATAGAGCCAGCGTGATTACGCATAGGAAAGAAAGAAACGAGCGGCGCCTAAAGCAAAATAGATTCTTCTCCAGGATATATAATGCAGTAAAAAATAAAGGGACGGTAAAGATAACCTGGTCGCCGTCGCAAAAATTAAGGTTAAATAGAGGAGCGTAAAAAAGATAGCTTAAGGCGATTAACGCTGCCGGTACCGAAGAGGCAAACACCTTTCTTGCAAAAAGATAAAGCGGCAGCGCTCCGGATGCTAATCCAAAACTTATAAGGAAAAAGTAGGTATAAATATGCGGCCAAATCCTGTAAAGAAGCGCCTGCAGTAATATAAACGGCTGGAAGTGGTAAGAGAAGAAATTTCCACTGACGCCGATACTGTTATAAAACCATCTCCCATGCGCAGTATTCCATACAAGCTGATGTTGGGTTGCCTGGTCCTCCCACTCGTAGCTAAAAAATGAATCGTATCTCAATATGGATAAATAAGTAAATACCGCCGTATAGATAAGAATCCCGGCAATAACTAGGATCAACCATTTGTCTTTAGGTAATCTTATAGGAATCATAAATGTTTAAAAATAGATTTACGTGCCATTTATCGCTTGATAATGCGAAAGAATCACGCCTATATCAAAAGATGCGATATAGTTGGCTTCAAGGCGCAACGCACACCAACAGTCATTACAGGAGACCAGAGTCAATTTTTTGAATGATTTCTCTAATCCGCCTGCCGGGCAATACAATGCCCTGTCTTTGTTCCTGTCCCGTCCGCAGCGGCATAAATACCCGTCTGCTTCAATTTTACAGGAAATATTTTTGCCATAACAGGTGACTTTGCTCCCCTTTGGCCAGTTGCGCAAATAAATTAACCCTCTAAAAGTGTTACTAACGGGCTTGTTCTGTTTTTTGAGCTCAATTATCCTGTCTATTGCTTTTTTGTATTCACCCTCTTCTGGGACATGAGGATTATCAATCTCGGTCCTTAGCAGTGTTTTTGTTACAGGCTGGAATAATACGGTTATGCCGGATTCCTTAGCTAACCCGACCAAGTAATCTACGCAACTCAAATTGTATTTATTTAGAACTGTTACAATTGAAACTCTCATCCCCTTCTCGAGGGCAATTTTTATTGATTCGATAACTTTTTTAAAAACACCCTTGCCTCTTAGAAAATCGTTGATTTCTTCCGGGCCATCTAAACTGAAATTTATACTCCTCAGATTGTTTAACGCCTCAATTTTTTCTTTAAACAGAACCCCGTTTGTGTTAATACCTGCTCTTATCCCGCTTTTATAGGTATAGTCCACAATTTCTTTGATATCTTCTCTTAATAACGGTTCCCCTCCGGTAAAAGATATCATTTTCGTACCAAGAAGCTTTAAGTCATCGATTATGGAAAATATTTCTGTTGTTTTTAATTCAGGTCCGGGATCTAAGGCATGGTGACCGCAATAAATACAGTTAAGATTACACTTATTTGTCAATGACCAGGCTACTGCTAAAGGACTGGCGCCTTTAAATAGCACTGCCTTAATCAACCTATATGCAATATCAATTTTATC
>VGKM01000178.1 GCA_016867005.1 Candidatus Omnitrophota bacterium
GCGCCTTGACAGAGAAACGGAGCGCCGGGTAAAAGAGGTGGCGCTAAAGACGCACCATGCAGTCGGCTGCCTTGATATTTCACGTACCGATATCCGTCTGGGCAAGGACGATATCCCCTATGTGCTAGAGATAAATCCTTTGCCCGGGTTAGACCCTAAAGAATCGAATTTTCCGATCATGGCATATGCCGGAGGATTTGAATATGAAGATCTTATTGAGGCGATATTGATGAGCGCCTATAACAGAAAGGGCTAAATTGGCAAATCCAAACAGTAATGTGACTGAAGTTGAGAACCAGAAGATCCAGGCAGAAACAATTGTTCAAGCCCGTCCTTCGAGGCGCATCCGCGATTATCAGCAAATCGGTATTTATAAAGATATCAATCCGCTTGACTGGGAAGATTGGCATTGGCAGCTTAAGAATAGGATACGTTCTAAAGAGGTCTTATCGCAGGTTATCAGATTGACTCCCGAAGAAGAAAAAGGCATTGATAAGGCAAGAGGAAGATTGTCTATGGCGATTACCCCTTATTGGGCAGCGCTGATGGACCCGGAAGACCCTAATTGCCCGATCAGGCGGCAGGCAGTGCCGGTAAGGGACGAATCAATTATTGCTCCGCATGAAATGGCTGATCCTTGCGCTGAAGACAGGGATTCTCCTGCTCCGCATTTGGTGCATCGTTATCCGGACAGGGTTTTATTGCTGGCTACCGATCATTGCGCAATGTATTGCCGCCATTGTACCCGCAGGCGCCTTGTCGGCGAGCACAATGAAGATGAAGGCGACCCGGAGACAAAATTTAATGCCGCAGTTGAATATATCAAAGAGAACCGTAAGATAAGAGATGTGTTGATTTCAGGCGGAGACCCTTTGACTTTGGAAGATGAACACTTGGAAAGATTGATCCAGAAGATCCGTGCTGTTTCACACGTGGAGTTCTTGCGGATCGGTACGCGGGTCCCGGTAACTCTGCCTCAGAGGATAACTGAAAATTTAGTCAACATGCTGAAAAAATATTCGCCTATCTGGATGAGCATCCATTTTAACCATCCGAAAGAGATAACAAAGCGTTGCAAGATGGCTTGCGACATGCTTTCCGACACAGGGATCCCCCTGGGCAGCCAGAGCGTGCTTTTGAAAGGCATCAATGACCGGCCATACATTATGAGAAAACTTGTGCAGGAATTGTTGCAGATCAGGGTAAGGCCTTATTATATCTACCAGTGCGATCCGGTAAGGGGCACGCAGCATTTCAGGACGCCGGTCGCAGCCGGGATCAATATAATGGAAAAGCTGCGCGGGCATACTTCAGGGTATGCAGTGCCGACTTATGTTATTGACGGGCCAGGAGGCGGGGGCAAAATCCCGGTTGGCCCGAACTATATTCTTTCCCAGGCAAAAGGCAAATACGTCCTGCGCAACTACAAAGGTAAAATTTATACCTACCTGGAATAAAACTAAATTTTTATCCCTTGACCCTCCCTGTCCGCTATTATATAATTATTTACATTGACAATTTCATAAAAAATCGTTCTTTATTGCCCTCCGTTATGTCTTCAATTTAGAGCTAAGGTGGTTGTTTCCGCCTCGCAGAGCTCGGCGTAAAATAAAAGTAATGCGCCAGAGGCAACTTTTATTTTAACAGGAGTGAAAATATATGGACGCCAAGAATAAACGTAATTTTATCCTTTTGGGCCATGCCCAATCAGGTAAAACCTCCCTTGCCGAAAGTTTGATCTTTGCCTGCCGCGCGACCAGCCGAAAGGGCGCAGTTGCTGAAGGAAATACCGTAAGCGATTATAGTTTTGATGAGATTGAAAGAAAAAGTTCCATTAACGCAGGCCTTCTTTTTTGTGATTACAAAGGAAATAAAATACAGATTATCGATGCCCCCGGATATGCGGATTTCTACGGAGAAGTATTGTCAAGTGTCCGTGCGGTAGATAGCGGCATAATCGTAGTAGACGGCTCAAGCGGCATAGAAGTGGGGACTGAGCGCGCCTGGGCTGCGTTAGAAGATGCAGGGCTGCCCTGCATGTTCTTTGTCAATAAGGCGGATAAGGAGGGTGTTGACGTTAAAAGCATTTTATCCGAGCTTAAAAAAACTTTTTCCAAGAATTGCGTGATTATCGAGTCCCTGGAGGACCCGGATTTAATGGAGTCGATCGCAGAAAGCGACGATAATCTGCTTACGAAATACCTGGAAGCGATCAAGCTTACTCAGGATGAATTAAAAAGCGGGCTCAAGCAGGCAGTCATTAAACGCAAGCTATTCCCGGTGATTTCCGGCTCGGCTCTTATGGACAAGGGGATTGGCGATTTATTGGAGGATATCATACAGTACCTGCCGTCGCCGCTGGAGAGGGAGCCGGTAATAGTGTCAAGCCCGGCGAACCCGGAAGAGAAAAAAGAGGCCCAGCTCGGCGATGGCGCGCCGTTTAGCGCCTTCGTGTTCAAATCGATTTCCGATCCATACGTAGGCCAGCTTAGTTTATTGCGTAT
>VGKM01000179.1 GCA_016867005.1 Candidatus Omnitrophota bacterium
TAGAGTTGCCGCAGATAATTTTACGCCCCTGTTTACCGGACGGAGGCTGGATCGCAAACATATTAAATTCCGACCTCTATCATAGGGGCAGGGTATTGCAATGTTTGAATTCAAATAATATTGTGCTGGGAAAAGGGGAATACGCTTATTCCTGCGGGGAAATCAATATTGGGGAGTTATTGAATGAATAACCCGGGCCGCAGCAGGCCTGTGAGGGCATTATTTTTTATTTGTTTTGCCCTGTGTTATTGCAGTTTTGTTTACGCCGGGAATAATTGCCTGCTGGATTTGAGCAGTAAAAATTGGCGAATATTATCAGATTCCGGATGGCCAGGCGCTTCAAGCGGCGCTATAGAAGAGACAGGCAAGAAAGGCCTGGCAGTTAAGCTTGATTATTTTCTTGAAGCGACAAAAGAGTGGCCGTGGCCGGAAATAGATTTCTTCGTCCCATTTAAGCAAACAATGGACTTTAGCAAATTTAAAGGCGTCCGCCTTGATATCAGCGGCGTGGAGGGGAATGAGATTTATTTCTATTTTCTCTCTCTGGATGGTAATTTAGGGTCGGCCAAACCTTTAATGCACAGGGTATTATTAACCGGCCGAAGGCAGCAAATTGATTTGCCATTTTCGAGTTTTTTAATTGCGCGTGATTGGTATCCGCGGAATCCCGGTTATAGCCGGGTTAGAGAATGGGATAAAATACAGTCTTTTGGCCTGCATTTAAAAGGAAAAAGCGGGGAGAAGGGCAGTTTGTGTATTTTTAAAGCAGAGCTTTTAAAAAGCATTCCCCCGGAGCCTTATAATATAGAAAGGATGCGTTCTGCGCCGCCGGAACATCGCCCAATCTATTTTAAGGGCAATGCATCCGGAAAAGCGGAAGCGGAAATCGTAATCGATTGCCGTCCGGCGGGGAAAAAGATTTCTCCGTATCTTTTCGGGGCAAATTGGGGGGTATGGCTTGGCCTTCCTGAAAAGAATAAGGCCGTCCCCTTAGGGGTAAAAATGTTAAGGGCGGGCGGGCCGTTTATGGATAGATTTGACTGGGGCAATTCCAGGTATACGTTTCCCGGAAGCAATAAGGAAATAATTATGACAAGCCTGGATGAGTTCATTCTTTATTGCCGAAGCATTAACGCAGAACCGTTGATCCAGGTTAATGCTTTGGGCTTTACGAATGATGCCGCGGCATTGGTACGCTATCTTAATAAGGACAAAGGATACAATGTCAGGTTTTTTGAAATCGGCAATGAGCCGTTTATCTGGCATAAGACCCATTTTGATGTACAAAAGAAACCTGTTTCGGACGAGGAATACTTTGAGGCCTTTAAGAAAATAGCCATTGCTTTAAAAAAAGCGCAGAATGAAACAGGCACAGGGCAGGAGATCAAGATTTTTGCCCCTTCGTTTACAATGGAGGATGCAAGCCAAAGCCAGATAGCGGAGTTTTTAAAGAAATGCCGTGATTTTGAAAATGACGCGAGCAGAAACCCTGAGAAAATAAAGGTCCTCGACTGTTTATCTGTACACTATTTTCCGTCTTTTATTGATCTTGGCTCAATGCAGAACAAGGAAAATCTTCCCTATGCCACTGAGTCGGTTCAAAACTGGTGGAATGCCGGCTATGTCAATTCCTATGATAGTTCTTTGCCGAAAAATGCTTCATCGGGATTGCTCCCGAAATTGAAAAAATTAATCGATGAAAATTATCCCGGTACTGAATTGGGGTTAACTGAGTTTGGGATCGAGTCGCAATCCATGGTTAGTTACGCCCCTTTGACCAAAGTGATTTATCTGGCTGACCTATACGGTATTTTGGCCAGAGAAGGGCTGGATTATTCTATGCAATTCTGCCTTAATTCTTCGGACCAGAATGTAGCGCTTATAGACGACCTGGATAATATAACGCCCCTGTATTATCCTTTCAGCCTGTATGCAAATAACTTCCGGGGCCGGATGTTGAATGCCAGCACTACTATTCCTGAAAAACTCAATGTCTATGCCTGCAAAAACGGCGTTGGTACGGTTATTATGGTAGTTAACAAGGAAAAACGCCCCTACGTGTCTGCTGTCAGGATCAAAACAAAAAAGCAAACCGCGGGATTTTTGCATCAGTTTCCCGCTTTAAGCTTGACCTGTTTTAATATAAAAGAACAAGGCAGTAAATTTGCCGGAGATTGCTGGGAATATGGGGAAAAACAACTTAATTGAGCTATCGGTAATCATCCCTGCTTATAACAGAGAGAAGGCATTAAAAGAATGCCTTACGGCTTTGGTTAGCCAGGACTATCCTCCGGATAAATTTGAAATCATTATTATCGATGACGGATCAGGCGACGGCACACCCGGGATGGCGGATGTTTTTATGCGTGATTACGGCAATATAAAATATGTCCGGCAGCCCCATAAGGGACCGGCAGCGGCAAGAAATTTGGGCATAAGAGAAGCATCAGCCGAAATCGCCGCTTTTACAGACAGCGATTGTATACCCGAGAGTTCCT
>VGKM01000180.1 GCA_016867005.1 Candidatus Omnitrophota bacterium
ATCGTCGCCTATTTTTTTAAGGGCGAATTCCTTAATATAATTATGCCGTTTTTTATCGAGTTTGAGATCAGGAACACCGAGCCCGGCATAAAGGGCGATACTGCAAAGAGCGGCACAAAACCTGCCGAAATCGAGACAGGCGCTGTTATCCAGGTCCCGCTTTTTATCAACTCAGGCGACAGGATCAAGGTTGATACGCGCACCGGCGGCTATGTTGAAAGAGTAAGCTAAAAAGGAAGGTGTGGGGTGAATATCAAAGAAATTAAGGAAATGTTGAATTTGATGAACGAGAACGGGCTGGCTGAGCTTGAGATTGAAAAAGACGGCATGCGCATCCGGCTTAAGAAAATGTCCGGCGGCGACGCTGCGGCAGGCGCTCCGATCATAATCGAGCGGCACAGGGCCGGAGGCGAACATACGCCGAAAGAACCGCAAATCATCGCCCAGGAAGCTCTTTCCAACGCAGTTGAAATCAAGGCCCCTATGGTCGGGACTTTTTACCGCGCTCCTTCTCCTGAGGCGCCGCCCTATGTGGAAGCGGGCCAGGTAGTTGAGCCGGGCCAGGTAATCTGCATAATCGAAGCAATGAAATTAATGAATGAAATAAAATCAGAGATTAAAGGAAAGATCGTAGAAGTCGTCGTAGAGAATGCCGAGCCGGTTGAATTCGGCCAACCCTTATTCCTTGTAGAGCCAATCTAAATTATGTTTTCTAAAATCCTGATTGCTAACCGGGGCGAGATCGCCCTGCGTATAATCCGCGCTTGCCGCGAATTAGGCATCCGCACCGTAGCAGTATATTCCGAAGCCGACAGGGAATCGCTGCATGTGCGTTTCGCAGACGAGGCTATCTGTATCGGCCAGGCAAGAAGCAGCAGCAGTTATCTTAGCATCCCCGCCATTATCAGCGCCGCTGAAATCACCGATGTTGAAGCGATCCATCCCGGATACGGATTCCTTGCGGAAAACCCCCACTTTGCGGAAATTTGTGAATCATGCCAGATCAGTTTTATCGGCCCGTCGCCTGAGAGCATCAGGTTAATGGGAGATAAAATGGTGGCGCGCCAGACAGTAGAAAAAATAGGCCTGCCTATCGTCCCCGGGAGCTCCTCGGCTGTAAAAACCAAGGAAGAAGGTATCAAGCTTGCGAAAAGAATAGGGTATCCCGTCATCATCAAGGCAGCGGCAGGCGGCGGCGGAAAAGGGATGCGTATCTGCCATAATGATATCCGCCTTATCTCCAGCTTGATGACTGCGCAGCAGGAGGCAGAGGCGAATTTCGGCAACCCCGCTGTTTATATCGAAAAATATATTGAAAAGCCGCGCCATATAGAGATCCAGCTTTTAGGCGACAAACACGGCCATTGTGTATATTTAGGGGAAAGGGACTGCAGTATTCAAAGGCGGCATCAGAAACTGCTCGAAGAATCCCCGTCTCCGGTTGTTGATGCAAAATTACGCAGGCGGCTGGGCGAGCTGGCGGTAAAAGCGGCGCGAGCGGTAAATTATTCCAGCGCCGGGACAATGGAATTCCTTCTGGATTCGCATAATAATTTTTATTTCATGGAAATGAATACCCGTATTCAAGTTGAGCATCCCGTGACTGAAATGGTCACTGGCCTTGACTTGATCAAAGAACAGATCCGCGTTGCCGCCGGGGAAAAAATCAGTTTTCAACAGGATGATGTGCGTATAAAAGGCGCCGCAATCGAATGCCGTATCAATGCGGAAGATTATGAAAATAACTTTTCTCCCTGCCCGGGGAAAATTGAAACGTTAAACCTGCCCGGAGGCCCGGGTGTGCGCGTTGATACCCATATTTATCCGGGCTATACGATCTCTCCCTATTATGATTCATTGGTGGCAAAGCTTATCGCTTACGGAAATAACCGGGAAGAGGCAATAAAGACGATGAAAAGGGCGCTTAATGAATTTATCATCGGCCCGATCAAGACAACCGTCAATTTTCATCAGATGCTCCTGGATAATCCGCTTTTTTTAAAAGGCGACATATCAACTCATTTTGTGCAGGACCTGTTAAAAGAAGATAAAACGGAGGCAGAATAATGCACGGGGATGGCTTGCGTTCTGATTCCGGGATGATAAAGATCCATAAGAATGTCATTTCTTCCATTGCGGCGCTTGCTGCTTCGGAGATCGAAGGCATCAAGCGTGTCGGCAGCGCCAAAAACGGGATCCTCGGGTTATTAAATAAAAATTCGCTTCCTTCAATAAAGGTAGTGATCGAAAAAAACGATGAAGTGAAAATGGATATCCCGCTTGTTATAAAATACGATTATAATATTCCGGAAGTTTCCAATAAGGTGCAGGAAAGTGTGCGCCAGGCATTAGAGCGGATGACCAACCTTACCATTAAAGAAATTAATATCAATGTTCAGGCGATAGAGAGGGGGTAGAGATGAGAATATTTAATGTTTTAGGCATATTATTTTATGCGACCGTTTTAATTTTAATCGGAGTTGCAATGATTG
>VGKM01000181.1 GCA_016867005.1 Candidatus Omnitrophota bacterium
ACGGCACAGGTTATCCTTCGCGCCTTAAAAAAGGGAAGATACCGCAGGGCGCGCGCGTCATGGCAGTAGCCGATGCTTTTGAAGCTATGGTCTACGGCCGTCCATACAGGGAAAGAATGGATATTCCGTCCGCGGTAAGGGAGATCAAGAAGAAAAGCGGCAAGCAGTTTGACCCCAAGGTTGTCGAGGCATTCTTAAAAGTAGTGAAAAAGATTAACACAAAAAATTACTTGAAAGTCCTGCCTAAATAGTTATATAATATTATAATCTATGGAGAAAGAGCATACACAACTTGAGTTATTTTCTCATTCCGGCGGGGATTTTGAGTCAAAACCGGCACAAAAAAGGCGCCTTTTTGTCTCCTGGCGCGGCCACGAAAAAACAATAATCCTTGCTATCTGTTTTATGGTCACCAGCGCCGTTTCGTTCTCTCTCGGTATGGAGAGGGGTAAAAGGATAGCTGCTTTAAGGACGGATTCCAAACTTGACCTGGCATCTCCAGTAAAAAAAGAACTTGCCCCGGTGCAGATTGCCGTACAAAAAGCCCCGGAGCCGGCAGTTGTGTTAAGATCACAGGTGCTTAACGTAACAGGCAGCATATATGCGATACAACTTGCAACATATAAAAGCCGCTCAGGCGCTGATAAAGAAGCGGAATTATTAAGAAAAAAAGGATTATCTCCGCTGGTGCTTGTAAAAAGCGGGTATTTTGTTTTATATGCATCTAATTTCAAGGACAAAGAAACAGCAAAGCAGACGCAAGCAGAGCTGAAAAAACGATACAAAGATTGTATCATAAGGAGGTTATAACAAGATGTCAATTCATCCGTCTTTACGTGGAAGCGATAAAAACAAGAAGCAAAGGTCTGTCTTAAAACGCACAGAACGCCTTAAGGTGATGGCTGAAAAAGGCGACTGGAAGGAAGAAGATGATGTTTTCGGCCTGCCGAAAATAAAGACCATAAAGATCAGGATCAAGAAGGAAAAAGCAGCAAAAGAAGAAGCAACTGCTGAAGGCGCAGCCGCTCCCGCCGCTGATGCCGCAAAGGCACAACCAGCAAAGGAAAAGAGCCCCGCTGCTGGAAAAGCGCAAGAGAAGAAGTAAACTCTTTATGCACATATCAAGAAAACTGCTTACGGTAATTTTCTTTATTTGTTCCGCGGTTTTATATAATTCTGCTTCTGCTTTGGAATACCCCTTCCATGGCCAGGTTACCGGCGATGATATCAATATCCGTACTGATGCGACAATAAATTCCGCCATAATCACAACGGCCTGCCGAGGCGAGGTGCTGGAAGTGATTTCCGGGCCGCATGACTGGTATAAGATTCGCCTGCCTGTTCAGGCGCCATCTTTTATCAGGATGGATCTAACTGCTCCTGTTGATGAAAAAACCGCCAAAGTAATAAAATCAAACGTAAACATCCGGCTCGGCCCCGATGAAAAAACAGCTATTGTCGGAAAATCAGGGCAGGGTGAAGTTATAAATATCGTCGGGGAAAAGGGCAATTGGTTCAAAATCCGCCCTGTTCATAACAGCTTTGGCTGGGTCCATAAGCAGTTCATTCAGCCGATTGAGCCAAAGCCACCCAAGCTTGAAAAGCCGCTCCCTCAGGTTAAAAACCCGGTGCTGGAAGATAAGAGTTCCGGAGATATAGTGGTAGTAGGCAGAGTTGAGGCATACGGCAAAGTCATTAACAGGAAGGCAAGCCATAAACTGGTAACCGTTGATAAAGTTTACCTGCTGAAAGGCAGCGCCGATAAACTTAATCCGCTCGTATATCATACTGTCAGGGCCACCGGAAAACTTATACCCGATAAAACAGACAAATTTCCGGTCATAGAAATATCCAAGGTGGAGGTCTTAAATTGAATATCCCCGAGTTATTAATATCTTTTGCGCTTTTAATGATCGCGGTGACGGTGCATGAGTTTTCCCATGGCTGGGTCGCGTATAAATTAGGAGATATGACGGCAAAATATTCCGGCCGCCTCACGCTTAACCCGCTAGCCCACATTGACCCGATAGGAACAATAGTCCTGCCGCTTCTTTTGTTTATCTCTACGCAAGGGCGTTTTGTATTCGGATATGCCAAGCCGGTCCCCATCAACTACTGGGGGTTAAAGAACCCGCGCAGGGATATGGGTTTGATCGGCGTAAGCGGGCCGCTAGCCAATATATTGTTTGCATTCCTTTTAAGCATCATATTGAGGTTTGTTGCCCAAGACCCCCGGGCGCTTTTTGTCGTCGGGTATTTGATCACTATTAACGTTGTTTTGGGCGTGTTTAACCTTATCCCGATACCTCCGCTTGACGGCTCGCGCATTTTAAGCTCTATCCTGCCCGAAGGTTTAGCACGCAGCTATAACAGGGTTGAGCCCTATGGTTTTATAATCCTTATGCTGTTTATCGTTTCCGGTATGGCCAATGTAATCATCTGGCCGGCAGTAAATATTATTTTACGGCT
>VGKM01000182.1 GCA_016867005.1 Candidatus Omnitrophota bacterium
CCTGTTGAATGTATTGTAAGAGGTTATTTGTCCGGTTCCGGCTGGAAAGAATATAAGGAAAAACAATCGGTTTGCGGGATAAAATTGCCCCGTGGTATGGTTGAATCCGATAAATTGCCGGAGATAATCTTTACGCCTTCCACAAAAGCCGAAGTGGGCCATGATTTGAACGTCGCCCAAAAATATGTAGAAGATACCATTGGCAAAGATGCAGCCGACAGGATAAAAGATTTAAGTATATCGGTTTACAAAAAAGCAAGCGACTACGCGCTTTCGCGCGGCATCATTATTGCGGATACAAAATTTGAGTTTGGTTTGCTTGGCGATGAGGTCATATTAATAGACGAAGTGCTTACGCCGGATTCTTCGCGTTTTTGGCCGAGCGATGAGTACAAGCCAGGGCAGGCCCAGCCGAGTTTTGACAAACAGTTTGTCAGGGATTACCTGGAAACGCTGGATTGGGATAAAACCCCGCCTGCGCCGCCCCTTCCCGACGATATTATCCAGAAGACCAGCTTAAAATACCTTGAAGCATACAAAAAGATCACCGGCCATGCCATTTGTTAAAAAAATCCTTTCCATACTCCTGAGAATAAGCATAAGCGTCGTCATTTTATTTGTTTTATTCAGGCAGGTGGACGCTAAGGCGATGTTAAAGATCTTTGCCGCTGCCGATAAGCCGCTTTTGCTTATTTCGCTTACCATGATATTTATTAATTATATATTGTGCCTTTTCCGCTGGGATATGCTTCTTAGGGCCGCGGAACTGGGCATCCCTTTCAAGAGGGTCGTCACTTCTTTTTGCGGCGGGATATTTTTTAATCTTTTCCTCCCTTCGACCATCGGCGGAGATTTTATGCGCAGCATTGACCTGGCGGCGCACACCAGGAAGCCGAAAGAGATAGTCGCAACGGTATTTTTGGACCGCCTGAGCGGATATATCGGCATGGTCATGCTGACTTTGCTTGCCGTCGGATTCGGCTGGCAATTGATCCGGGACAGGAGCGTATTAACTTGCGTAATCATCCTTACCGGCATCCTTACAGTGGCCCTTTTGGTTCTGTTTAATAATTTCTTTTACACAAAAGTAAATAAGCTCCTGGGCCACAGGGCAGGGAGGGTGCGAGAGATCATCCGGGATATCCACCAGGAGATTTATATTTTCCGCAATCACAAGGAAATGATCTGGAAGAATTTGGCCATGTCGTTTCTGGTGCAGCTGACGACTCCCGTGCAATTTTACTTGATTGCCCTGGCGCTGGGCGTGAAAATCAATATTATGTATTTCTTTGTGTTTGTCCCGGTAATAAGCGCCATTACGCTTTTGCCGATATCTATCGGGGGCCTGGGCTTAAGGGATGCGACCACAATATATTTCTTTGCCAAGGCAGGCGTTCTAAAAGATATCAGTTTTGCCATGTCTTTGATCTCGTTTTTATTCATTATCATTATCGGGGCAGCCGGAGGGATTGTCTATGTCTTTACAGTTCATAATAGACGGTTACAACCTACTCAACCATCCGCAATTCCGCCGCACCAGTAAAGAAGCCCTGCCTGCGGCGTCTGTTCTGGCTTTTATCAGGGCAGGAAACCTCACCGGAAGCGCAAAAAATAAGGTCATTATTGTTTTTGACGGTTATCCTCCCGGGAATACGGCAGGAGATGATTTTAGCGGCGCAGTAATCATTTTTTCCCGGAAGATAAGCGCAGACGAGAAGATTAAAAAACTGGTAGAAGAAACCGCAAACCGTAAGAATATCTATGTCGTAACAAACGACAATGAGATAAAATTCATGATAAAATCGCTTGGCGCCCATGCCCTGGCGATAGAGGATTTTATTAAAGAAGAAAAGAAGGCAAAAAGCGCCGCCTCAAAGCGCAAAGAAATATCAAATGACGAGCTCAATTACACCCAGAAGCACAATATCAATGAAGAACTGAAAAAACTATGGCTGAAGTAATTTCCCAAGATTTCATTAAGTTCCTCGGTACCGCAGGCGCAAGGTTTGTTATGATCAGGCAGCTGCGCGCATCCGGCGGGTTATGGGTGTCTTGCAACGGCACAAACGTATTGATCGACCCCGGCCCAGGCAGCATTGTGCGCTGCTCAACAAGCAGGCCGAAGCTTGACCCGGGAAAACTTGACGGCATAATACTCACGCACCGCCACCTTGACCATTCCGGCGATATAAACGTAATGATTGAGGCAATGACCGAAGGCGGATTTAAGAGAAAGGGCATTGTTTTCTGTCCCGAAGATTCCATAGGCGAAGGCAGGGTGATTTTCAAATATCTGCATGCTTTCCCGGAAAAAATAGAGATTTTGCGGCCGAATAGCGAATATAAGGTAGGCAAGTTCAGCTTTAAGACATCAATGCCGCATGTGCATCCCGGCCAGACCTACGGATTAAAATTCAGGATTAAAAACACAACCGTGGCGCTTATGACCGATACAGAATACTCTCCCA
>VGKM01000183.1 GCA_016867005.1 Candidatus Omnitrophota bacterium
TCCCCGTAAGGTCTGCTTCTCCATTTTCTAAAGAAGGCGTGCCTACTGCCAAAAAGATCACCTCGGACCCCTTCACTGCTTCTTTAATACTTGTAGTAAATTGAAGCCGCTTTTTCTTTACGTTTATTTTTATCATCTCTTCCAGGCCCGGCTCAAATATCGGTATAACGCCCTTCTTTAAAGAAGCCACCTTCTTAGCATCATTATCAGCGCAAATTACCTTATTGCCTAAGTCGGCAAAACACGCTCCTGTAACCAAACCTACATAACCTGAACCGATAATAGAAATATTCATGCCAATTTCCCCTTCTTAACCTGTCCCACCTCCGGGGTGGGGCTGGTTGGACTATTGATAGTTGGTCTGCGCCCCGGGCCTGGGCTCATGATATTGCTGGTCAAACTCAAACTGCAGCTCTGGGAATGCCTTGAGCCGGAATACTACCCACAGGCTATGCCCTTTAAACTTATCAATATTGTACGTAAGCTCTGTGGTCCAGCAATGCATATCCCTGACAAGGCTGTATTGCTGTTCTCTTAAACCCTTACTTAAATCCGGGGCATTCCCAAACTGATAACGTTCATAGATGCCGAATTTCCATTTTGGATTGATGCGCCAATCAATACTAAAGGTCGTCTCTTTGCTGCCGCGCCTTTCATAACGCTCTCCCAGGCCGATCCTTCTGTCAGGCGTGAAATTAAAATTCAGGTCCGCATTAATTAAAGTAAATTTGTGCTCTCTACGGTCAAAAGTCGCATCAGAATGCAGGCTGAAAAATGTATATGGCCAAAAATCAAGATAAAGCTTAAAATCAGAAAGCGTGCCTCCTGCTTTATTTGCCGAAGATTTAAAATTATAAGAACTATCGATCCTGAAATCCAACAAATCAACAGTCAGATTATCCCGTTTGGTCTGTAATTTATTTTGCAGTTCAAAGGTAATACTGTTATTAGTATTGATCGCGTCAACTGAATCAATCTGCTTGAGCTTACTGCTTAAAATCGATGGCTGATTATTAAAATTATAACGTATTGTGGGTGTAATAATATGCCTTAAGCCGTCTATATCAAGGCCAAACGCTCCTGTTTTTACGTTAAGCACTTTGTAAAGTTTTGTGCTTAATTCAGCCCCTGAATAAAATATTATCCGCGGCAAAATAGCCGAGCCATTGTTATCACAATCATAGTAAGTTGTGCGGTTACCGACAAAAGGGCTAATATTAAAAATTAACGCCCTCATAGGATAAGAAAACTGATTATAAGTATCAAACCTCCACATGCTTAGATCGTCAGTCGAAGGAGAAGGCACGGCATTCTTATAATTGTAATTGGCAAATTGAGTTACATCCTGAAAATATAGCCTGCTATTTCCTATCGGGGTATTCGGCATGTTAAAGTTCATTTCCGGTATCTTCTCCAATTGAGAATACCAGCGGTTAGCCCGTGGGGAAACTACAAGATCCAAGCTGGAATTACCGAGATTGTTAAATAAGCGGTGGATTTGAACATATGATGGCGGCGTAGAATCTTTTTCGTATTCCCTGTAGAAATAATCCTTCAGGAAGTTAAATGTTGAGCCATGCAGCTGCCTTTTTGAATCAACGATCCGGTAATATTCGGATATCCAATTTGTATTCTCGTCAATATCCCACTTGTGGCGCCAGCGCACCAGGTACCTTTCAAAGACCTTAGGCACATCAACAGCGCTGCTTAAATCCTTGGATTTATCCCTCTCCTGTGTGTAGTAAAATTTAAAATCGCCTTTGCCGAATTTTGGGTTGGTATAGTTAGTAGTAAAACCCTCGGAAATCCCGAAAAGTTCACGGTAATCCAAAAGCAGGTTGCCGCTTATGGAATCTGTAAGGTTATACCGCCATGCACTCAAAAGATAATACCCCCAATACTTATCTTTACCGGGTGAGACCTGCACATGCATAAACGGCTTCTTTAAACTCTTGTTAAACTCAGGCAGATACAATATCGGTATATGGCTATATTGGCCGCCACCGATTAAATTATCCTTAGCGATGATTTTTTCGCCCATGTAAAAATCTACTTTCCTGGATTTTATAAAATAATGCGGATGGTCAAAATCGCAGGTGCTCATTTTAGTCCGCATGGCAACAAACTGTATATCATTGAGCTTGTGCATCCTCTCGGCTTTGCCAAAATAAGGATTGGCGCGGAATTGAGCATCTATCATAACCCCTGCCTTAGTCTGGAAATTGTAGGTCATTTTCTCCGCTATTATAATACCTTGTTCATCATCCAGCCTTACGCCTCCCTCTGCAAAGCCCTCTTTCGTATCAGTGTTGACAGTTATTTTCTGGCAAGACAACTTAGTCCCTTTATATAATATTTCCACATTTCCCGCAGCAGTAACATTCTTACTGTCAGTTGAATATTCTACGGTATCTGCGTTAATGCTGATTCCTTCTTTAGGCGGTGTTTCGGGCG
>VGKM01000184.1 GCA_016867005.1 Candidatus Omnitrophota bacterium
CACCTTGTCTGCGGTTTCGCTGATCTCGACATTGTGCGTCACCATGATAACCGTCATTTTATTTTCCAGGTTCAATTTCCTGATCAGGCCTATGATCCCACTGCCTGTTTTTGAATCAAGGTTCCCTGTCGGCTCATCGCATAAAAGAAAATCCGGCTTATTAATCAAAGCCCTGGCAATTGCCGTGCGCTGTTGTTCGCCTCCGGAAAGCTGATTGGGAAAATGATGCGCGCGCGCTTCTAATCCCACTTCCCGCAAAAAAACCATTGCTTTATCTTTAAGCTGAGAGCCGAAAGCTGAAGGCTGTTGGCCGATCAACGCAGGCATCATGACATTTTCCAAAACCGTGAATTCCGGCAAGAGATGATAGAATTGAAAAACAAACCCCATCTTTTCATTTCTGACTCTTGCCAGCAAGGCATCGTTTAACTGATAAATATTCTTTCCTTCCAGCAAAACTTCGCCCTGGGTCGGATCATCCAATCCTCCCAGGATATGCAAGAGCGTAGATTTCCCGGCGCCGGAAGGGCCGATTACTGCCGCAAATTCAGCCTTGTTGATTACCAGATTTACCCCTTTTAGCACCGCAAGGGCCTTTGAACCGCTGTTGTATGTTTTATGGATGTTTTTAGCTTCTAGCATATTAAAACTCGAAACTCTATTCGTACCTCAGCGCCTCTACCGGCTTAAAAGAACTGGCGCGGCGCGCAGGATAAATTGTTGAAACAATAATAATCGCCATTGCTGCCGATACAATCAGGCCTATATCAAACCAATCTATGGCAACAGGCAGCTTATCCAGATAATATATATCCTGCGGCAATTTTATGAATTGGTATTTCTTTAACAGTAAACAGAGCCCGATGCCGGAAAACGCCCCGGCTATAACCCCGCCGGAACCGATCATCAGCCCCTGATAGGTAAAAATTTTCCTTATATCGGAAGAAGACATGCCCAGCGCCTTAAGAATACCGATATCTTTGGTCTTCTCAACCACCATTACGATCAAAGTACTGATAATATTGAATGAGGCAACAAGGATGATCAAAGTCAATATGATAAACATCGTGAATTTTTCAAGTTTAAGTGCCGCAAAGAAATTCTGGTTTGCATCCATCCATGTTTTAAGGACATAATCAAACCCCACTTTCCCCTGCAGCTCTTTTTTTACCTTATCCGCCAGGTAAAGATTATCAAGCTTCACCCCCATTGCGCTAAGGATGCCCGGCATACCTAAGATTTCCTGTGCGGTTTTTATGTTGGTAAAAACAAGGTTCATATCATAATCGTACATTCCGGAAGAAAAGATGCCGACGACTTTTAAATCATAGGGCTTGCCCAAAGGAGAATAAGCATTGACAATATCCCCCGGCCTTATCCCCAGGAAATAAGCCATTTCTTTGCCGATAATGATGCTATTGGGGCCTAAGTCGCCTGCTTTACCATAAACCAGGTATTGTGAAAATTTCGTAACTTTGCTTTCTATATCGGGATCTATACCTTTGATGCCAACGGCAATAAAACGATTATCTTCTTTAAGCAATATCTGCCCCTGGACAAAAGGGCTTACGCTTTTTACGTGGCGGTGGCCGGAAACTTTTTTTGCCAATCCTTCGTAATCCTTGTCAGCTATGCCTCTGTAAGCGGAGATAGTAATATGCGAATAATTCCCCACGATCTTATCGCGCAGGTCCTTGTCAAACCCGGCCATGACGGCGATTACAACAATCAAAGCCATGACTCCGATAGCAATACCGGCTATTGATATAACACTGATAAGGGAAATGAATTTTTCTTTTCGCCTGGCAAAAAGATACCTTAAGCTGATAAATAAATGTGCTTTCATCCTACTCAACCTGGCGCAGCAAAGGAAATAAAATAACGTCTCTTATAGAAGCCGAATCGGAAAAAAGCATCACCAGGCGGTCAATGCCGATACCCAGGCCGCCTGCGGGCGGCATTCCATGCTCAAGCGCCAGGCAATAATCTTCGTCAACATTTTTCTTCTCCTGTGCCTGGAGATCCTTGATCTCTTCTTCAAAACGCTCTCTCTGCTCCAAAGGATTATTCAACTCCGAATATGCATTACCCACTTCCATCCCGGCAATAAAAAGCTCGAATCTTTCGGAAATCAGGGGATTGTCTTTTTTAACCTGCGCCAGGGGTGACATGCTGGTAAAATAATCAGTGACAAAGGCGGGGTTTGCATTCAGGCCTTCTTCTAAAATGTCCTCGATGATCTTTCCAACCTGCGTGCGGCTTAATTTGGCGGCCTCTTTTGCAAAACCCTTCTTATGCAATTTATCCAGCATTATCTGTGTATCATCCGAAGGCAGGATATCAAACTTTTCCTTTACGAGTTCCGCAAAAGAGACCCTTTGCCAGGGAGGCGTCAGGTCGATTTCCCTGCCCTGATAAACAAACGACGCCTTGCCGAAAATATTTTT
>VGKM01000185.1 GCA_016867005.1 Candidatus Omnitrophota bacterium
AAACAACCATTTCCAAGGCGTCGACATGGCGCCTGATATGCTCCATGAGCGGCCTTAATTCGTCAAAATACAATTTGGCCCGCTTTTGGTTGTCAAGCTTAGCCCCTTTTCTCAAAAGCCTCGACATCTCATCTACATTACGGCGGACATAATAGATTTTTGAAACTACATCAGAAAGGTGTTCCTTCTGGTCAGCCATAACCTTAGGCTCAATCTTTAACTTGGCATTCTTTTTAAGCAGTGTGAGGTTAGCAAGATTATTTGCCAGGAGCTGTTCATATTCTTTGCCCGCAGGGACAATTGAAGCGTTTACCAATTCGTTTAAGGTATTTGCTTCGATCTCAAGCGTCAGATTATACATATGTATCCATATATGGTGACGGGCGACGATCTCTTCTTTCGAAAAAACTTTATATTTCTCAAATAAGGCGATATTTTTTTCTCTGGTCAAGGCGCCCAATGACTCAACCGTAGAAGCAACATTAGGCAGGCCTCTTTTCTTTGCTTCCTTTATCCAGCTTTCTGCGTAATTATTGCCTTCAAAACGGACACCTTTTGTTTCCTTAATCAGGCGGGCAATGACCTGCAGGCAGGCGCTGTTGAAATCCTTATTGCTGCTTACTGCCTTTTTAATTTCTGCTGCTACATAATCAAGCGAATCGGCAATAATCGTATTAATCACCGCAATAGGCGTGGAAATATTCTGGGATGAGCCTGCTGCGCGGAATTCAAATTTGTTGCCGGTAAAAGCAAAAGGCGAGGTACGGTTTCTATCTGTCATATCTTTATTAAACTTAGGCAGGCGCGCAATCCCCAAATCAATAATATCCTTTTTAGAAATTTTGCCTTTTGCCCCTTTTTCTATCATATCAAGGATACTGCTTAGCTGGTCTCCCAGAAAAACGCTGATAATTGCCGGCGGCGCCTCATTTGCGCCTAAACGGTGCTCGTTCCCTGCCATGGCAACGGAAGCTCGCAAAAGGTCTGCGCGCAAATACACTGCCCTTAATACCGCTACCAGTATCGCTAAAAACTGCAGATTATCCTCCGGCGTTTCCCCGGGATTGAGAAGATTGTTGCCCGTATTATCCGCCAAAGACCAGTTAAGATGTTTTCCGCTTCCGTTGATGCCGGCAAACGGTTTTTCATGTAACAGGCAAACCAGGTTATGCCTTAAAGCAATTTTTTTCATAAGCTCCATTAAAAGCTGGTTATGGTCTGCCGCAATATTTGATTCTTCAAAAACCGGCGCAAATTCGTACTGATGAGGCGCAACTTCATTATGGCGGGTCATAAGAGGAATTCCTAATTTATATGCCTCCTCAGCTACCTCAAACATAAAATTAATAACCCGTTCCTTAATGGTGCCAAAATACTGGTCCTCAAGCTGCTGGCCCTTAGGAGATGCCGCCCCTACCAGCGTGCGCCCGGTCATAACCAAATCCTGGCGAAGATTATAGTAGTTCTTATCAATTAAAAAATACTCCTGTTCCGGCCCGCAGGTAGAAAAAACTTTCTTTATATCATTGTGGCCGAAAAGCCTCAATAACCCCACAGCTGACTTATTCAGCGCTTCTTCTGAACGCAGAAGCGGCAGTTTTTTATCAAGCGCCTCTCCATGATAAGAAATAAAAATTGTCGGGATACAGAGGGTCTTGCCTAATTTGCTTTCAATAATAAAAGCCGGGCTTGAGGGGTCCCATGCGGTATAGCCGCGGGCTTCAAAGGTGGCACGGATACCGCCGGAAGGAAAACTTGAAGCATCGGGCTCGCCCTGGATCAGTTTATTCCCGGAAAATTTCTCAATTACTTTCCCGGACCCTAATACGGAAATAAAACTATCGTGTTTTTCTGCGGTAAGGCCTGTCATTGGCTGAAACCAATGTGTATAATAGGTGGCGCCCTTAGAAATCGCCCAATCCTTCATTGCATCGGCAATCTCATTGGCCTGCTCAATACTTATGGTTTTTCCTTCAAACATCCATTTCTTGAACGCATCGAATGTATTCTTGGAAATGTGCTTCTGCATGGTGTCTGTGCCGAAGGTATTATGACCAAAGTATGAAGAAACCTTCTTGGGTAATTCAATTTTATTTAATTCTACGCTCTTGATCTTAAACAAAAGTTCCTGCCTGATACCCATTTTGGACCTCCCTTTAAAACTAAAGCTGCCTCTGGCGTATTGCTTTAATTTTATCCCGAGCTGTTCGCTTATTTTTGCCTGACAAAATCCGTCCCACCTCCGGGGTGGGACAGGTAAAAGGTTACTTTTGGTTTCTTATATCTTTTGCCAATATTATTGCTTCGGCAATCTCACGCATGCTTTTGCGCGAGTCCATGCTTTGCTTCTGGATCAAGCGGAATGCCTCGTTAGATGTAATATTGGCCTCTTGAGACAGAATGTCTTTTGCCCGCTCAACTGCTTTCCTGGTCG
>VGKM01000186.1 GCA_016867005.1 Candidatus Omnitrophota bacterium
TTAGTGCAAGTAATGCGGTTTTAGTAGTCGATGCTATTTCCGGCCTGGGCGCCATCGATTTAAAAACAGATGCCTGGAATGTTGATGTTTGCGTTTCCGGTTCTCAAAAGGGCCTGATGCTGCCTCCGGGATTAGGTTTTATTTCAGTAAGTAAAAAGGCGTGGAAATCAGTTGCCGAATCAAAATGCCCTAAATATTATTTTGACCTAGGAGTTGCCCAAAAAGCCCTTGCTAAGACAGATACCCCTTTTACTCCGGCGATAACCCTGGTAATCGCGCTTGTTGAGGCGTTAAAGATAATGAAACAGGACGGGTTGGAGAACATTTTCGCAAGGCACAGAAAAATGGCTGAGGCAACGCGAGCCGCTATGAAGGGGCTGGGCCTTAAGTTATTTGCGCCCGACGCCGCAAGCGACGTAGTCACCGCGGTGATCGTGCCGGAAGGAATTGACGGAGAAAAACTGGTGAAAACTATGCGTGATACGCATGGGGTCACGATTGCCGGAGGCCAGGCGGAATTAAAGGGAAAAGTTTTTAGGATCGCGCATATGGGCTATATTGAAGAATTTGACATAATCGTGGGCATTGCCGCGTTGGAAAAGGTGTTGCAGAAAATGGGTTATAAGTTTAGCTTAGGCGCGGGGGTTTCGGCAGCACAGGAGGCCTTCAATGTTTAAAATACTTGTAAGCGACCCTTTATCGGAAGAAGGATTGAATGTCTTAAAAGAAATAAAAGAATTCCAGGTTGACTGTAAAGCCGATTTAAAGCCGGAGGAGCTTAAGGAAATTATTAGGGATTATGATGCCTTGATTGTAAGGAGCGCCACTAAAGTAACCAAAGATATAATCGGAGCTGCAAACAATCTTAAGGCCATAGGCCGGGCAGGCGTGGGTTTGGATAACGTTGATCTGGAAGCAGCTACTCAAAAAGGCATTATTGTGATGAATACGCCAGCGGGCAATACTATTTCAACCGCTGAGCATACCTTTAGCATGATTTTAGCTTTGTCACGCAATATCGCCCAGGCAAATGCCTCGACAAAAAAAGGCGAATGGAAACGTTCCAAATTTATGGGGGTTGAGTTATACGGCAAGGCCCTGGGGATAGCCGGATTTGGCAGGATCGGCTCTGAAGTGGCAAAACGCGCCCTGACTTTCGGAATGAAGGTCTTGGCATTTGACCCGTTTTTATCAAAAGATGTCGCCGAAGAGCTTGGCGTTGAGGTGGTTGAGTTAAAGGATTTGCTGGAGCGCGCCGATTATATTACGGTGCATACCCCTCTTACCGAAGAAACAAAACATATGATTTCTACCAAAGAATTTGCAATTATGAAAAAAGGAGTACGGATCATCAATTGTGCGCGCGGCGGGATCATTGATGAGATAGCCCTGGCCGGCGCCATAAAAGACGGAAAGGTTTCGGGTGCGGCCATCGACGTCTTTGAGAAAGAGCCGGTCCCTGCTGATTCAGAGCTGCTGAAACTGGACAATGTAGTTACAACTCCTCATCTGGGAGCTTCAACAGAGGAAGCGCAGGTTAATGTGGCGATA
This sequence comes from Candidatus Omnitrophota bacterium, assembly GCA_016867005.1. Classification (GTDB taxonomy): domain Bacteria; phylum Omnitrophota; class Gorgyraeia; order Gygaellales; family Profunditerraquicolaceae; genus VGKM01. The sequence continues at coordinate 1,552 of VGKM01000186.1, forward strand.
GAGGTCGCCGAAATCGTGCGCGATGCTCTTTTAGGAAGAGGGATCCGCAATGCCGCAAATTACCCATGCATAGAGGCCGAGGTCTGCAAGTTCCTGGACCCCTATATAAACCTTTGCGAAAAAATGGGGAAATTCTGCGGGCAGCTGGTAGAAGGAAGGTTTCAGGAAATAAATATAGTTTATAGCGGAGAAATATCTAAATACGATACCTCGCCGCTTACTATGTCTTTAGTTAAAGGCGTATTAACTCCGATCATGCAGGAAACCGTTAACTTTATCAATGCCAGGAGCCTGGCAAAGGGAAGAGGCATTAGGATTACCGAGGCAAAATCATCGGTAGAAGAAGAGTTTGTGAATTTGGTGCAGGTGGAGATTAAGACGGATAAAGAGGCAAGAAAGGTCTGTGGCACTCTTTCGCCGAATAAGAAGCCCCGCATCGTCAAGATGGATAATTATTATTTTGAACTTTCACCGCAGGGTGAAATTGTTTTAGTGCAGAACCGCGACGTGCCCGGGATAATAGGGGCGCTCGGCACGCTTTTCGGCAATAACGGCATCAATATTGCGACAATGACTTTTGGCAGGCAGAGTACAGGCGGCATGGCTGTATCGCTTCTAAATGTTGATAGCGCTGTTTCGGCTGAAATTCTGGATAAGGTAAGAAAAATAGACAATATTTTATCGGTAAAGGTGATTAGAATATGAAAAAACTTGCAATTTCCTGTTTTTTGCTATTGGCCTTTTATTTCATGCAAAATTCTTATGCCAAGGAATTAACTATTCTTTACACCGGTTCTACCCATGCCATGCTTTATCCATGCAGCTGCCCGGTTGAACAGGACGGTGGAGTTTCCCGCCGTATGTC
>VGKM01000187.1 GCA_016867005.1 Candidatus Omnitrophota bacterium
TTTAGTTTGCTGCCGTCATACTTTAACTCAACACCGGATTTTTCTTTATTGACGATATATGCTTCGAACTCATCGGTAAGCTTTTTTAAGGCGGAATTACTATTTTTACGCAATTCTTTTAAAATGGCCCTGTCTATTTCCGCCTGTGTAAACTTGCGCTCAACCTTATCCAGCGCTTCTTTGGTGGTTTTATAGAACCAAACCAGGTATCTTCTTTTTAATTGTTTGATATCCTGTTTATCCATTCTATTTTCCCGGATGTTGCTGTTTAAACGGTATTACGGGTGCGGTCCATGGCGTCTGTTGATTTATTATCGCGATTTCAAGAGGGCAGACATTTGCCGGCACTGTCAAAGCAAATCTCACCGCATTTTCGATAGCTTCGGTTGTCATTAAACGCGAGGAGTCGGCGGTAACCTCTTTTAATTTTCCGGTTAAATCCGTATCTGTAACTCCCGGTAACAAAGAAGTAATTTTTATGCCGTGGTCGCGGATCTCCCAGAAAAGGCCTTTTAAAAATGCGCGCAGGCCCACTTTTAAAGAACTATACACCAGAAAATTACGCGGCAGCGGGTCACAAAGCGTAGACCCGGAGACCATATTGATGATCGCCCCGGATTTAGCTTTTATCATATCATTTATTACCAGGCGGATTAACCGGACATAGCCGAGGTAATTTGTATGTGCAAGTTTTTCAAAGTCCTCGATCGGCTGTTCATGAAAAGGATACTGGCTGGAAACCCCGGCATTGTTAATAAGGATATCGATCTTGCCGAATTTTTCTTTGGCCTTATTGACCAAATTCTCCAGGTCAGACAGTTTCGCCACATCGCAAACAACAGGGAGGGCTTCTACGTTATATTTCTTTGCAATCTCTCCGGCTGTTTCTTTTAAAACATCTTCCTGCCTGGCTGCAATTACAATATTAGCGCCCATTCCGGCGGCAACAGAAGCCAGCGCCTTGCCTATGCCGCGGCTTGCGCCTGTAATAATAGCTGTTTTACCTTTTAATTCACTGCTCATGCGGACCTCCTTACCATTAATAATCTCTTATTCACCAAAAGTAAAATTACCAAACATACCCCGAAAAAAACAAGGTTCAACGCAAAACTTTTCTGCATCAATATCCCGCCGATGGTAACTCCCAGCCCGCCCGAGGCAAAACGTATGCCACTGTTTAAACTCGCCGCTTCGTTAAGAAAGTCCTTTGGCAAATCCGTCAGCATGGTAGAAAGGCCTGCGTGATTAATAGTCCAACCCAACCCCCAGGAAATCATAAGGAGTGCCAGTAAAATTACCGGCAGTTTAAACAGCAAGCAGAAAACGCTCAACGCCATTAAGGTAATGCCTAAATTTATTGCTTTAACCCTTCCCAGCGAATCCGCCAGTATCCCCCCGAATGCCTCCCCGAAAACCCCGCTTAAGCTTGTAAGCGTAATGAGCGAGCTTATCAAAAATTGAGAAAAACCGAAATAAGCCGAAAAATATACGGCCAGCCACTGCTGGATGCCGTGATAAAAAAGGCTGATAAAAAATATATAGGTAAAAATCCGCACAAAGGCCTTGTCGCTAAAGGCCCTTAGATAATTTATCTTTAACGCTCCCGTGTCCTGCTTAAAGCTGGGCAGCCAGAAATATATTACGACGCATAACAACGCGGCCATTACAGCCGGGATAAGGAAAATCAGGCGCCAGTGGATTATGCCGCTTAAGAAAAGCCCCGTAAGCGACGCAATAAACGTCGCCCCGAAAAAAAACCCGATAAATTTGCCGCGGTTTTTTTCTGCAACATGTTTTGCGATCAAAATGATCCCCAGGGGGATGACCGAAGCGCCAAATAACCCCATCAGGAACCTTGCAAAAAACAAAGAACTAATGTTTTTGGAGAAGAACGCCGCAAGGTTTGCAAGAGAAAATAATCCGAGGCAGGCCAATTCTATTTTCTTTGCATCCACTATCCTGACTAACGGCCCGTAGATAAGCGCGGCAATGCCGTAAGGGATCATATATATCCATGTTATCCTGCCGACTAAAAACTGGGAAAGAGCAAAATCTGCCGCGATAGAAGGGACCAAGGCTGCCGAGGCAGCAACATTAAACGATAAAACCGCCCCTTCCAGGCAAAGAATGATAAAAGTTGATCTCTTCACTTACGTGCTTCTTGTTCAATTATATTTTTAAAGATCTTCAGGTTCGCCTGGGACCCGTCATTGATGAACCCTTCAACTTGCTGGTCATTAAACTTGGCTTTTGCATCCATTTCGAAATGCTGAATCCATGCCATCTCGACCCCTTCGGGTTTTTGCGTATAAAGCCAGACAATTTTCATATATTTAAAAGGGAACAACGGCTCGTGGCGCTGGGCATAGGCAAAATATTTATCCTTAAAAAGCAGCCGCCAGGAGACCCACGAT
>VGKM01000188.1 GCA_016867005.1 Candidatus Omnitrophota bacterium
CGTTTCTACTATGGCCTGTTTATGCTTTATTTTATTTGCTAATGTCTTATATACGAATTCTACGACTATTTCATAACCGGATGATTCCAAAGAAAGCCGGCGGTAGCAATCTTTAGTAAAAGCATGAAAACCTGTTAAAGGGTCTTTTATATCCGATGAAAAAGTCACTTTGGTTACCAGGTATAAAAGGGCGTTCGCTATTCTCTTGGCTAAGGGCATGCGCTTATCCCTTGGGCGAATGCCAAAGGCAATGCCTGCTTCCCCGTTAATAATGGGCTCTATGAGCTTAGGGATATCGCGGGGATCATGCTGGCCGTCAGCATCTATTGTAACAATTATCTCCGCGCCTAAACTCAAGGCATGTTCGCACCCAACTCTAGTCGCAAATCCAACACCCTTGTTTTCGGGTAAATCGATAACGCAGGCCCCTTTATCCCTGGAAACAATTGAAGTGTTATCGCCAGAGGCATCATTAACTACGACCGCCTTATCAACAAAACCTAAAACACCGTTAATAACATTCCCGATCCTTGATTCCTCGTTATAAGCCGGGATAACTGCTATGATTTTGCCTGTTTTAGGCATATTCGGGTGTCTTTCCATATTCGGTTTTTATAAATTCCTCGAATGTAATAAAATCAAAAGAGCCGAGCAATCTGTCGATTTTACTCAAATATTGCTTAGTGTTAAAATAACTGACGAACCTATTGAATAAAGGGGCCCTTATCCTGGGTATATCCGGATAAGTTTCCCAAGGATGAAAATAAAAATTAACCGGGCGGCTTTTATTCACTGTCCTGAGAAGGTAATGCAAAGCCGGATAAGGGATAATCCTGCCGTAAAAACCTCCTGTGCAAGGTATGCTGAATAAGCCCAACCTCATAATTGAAAACGGAATTTCTATTATTTTGGCTTTCGCGTCTTTCTTTAAGATATCCCCGGATGCCACAGCATAAGGCGCAACCGGAGCTTTATTAACTCCATACAAAGGGGTACGCATAGGAAAAATACTTGAATCATAATGAAACCCCTCTTCCTCAAGGATATCTATTGCCCATGAAGTGCTCTGATCAATAGAAGCGCAAGGGGCCCTGAATCCTACTGGCCTGGCGCCGGATATCCCTTCGAGTATATCACTGGTCCTTACAATCTCCTCCTTGAAGCTTGCCGGCGAAAGTTTCCATAATGGCGTATGGCTATATCCGTGTGAGGCTATTTCATGCCCTGATCCGGCTATGCGCTTTATCAGCCCTGTATTATGTTCAGCGATACTGCCTAAAATGAAAAACGTGGCCCTGATCTTTCTCTTTGCGAATAACTCCAATATCGGCTCGGCAGCTTCTATAATTCTGGGGCTACAGGAACCTTTATATACATAATTTTTCAGGTAAGCCGATGTATACCAATCCTCAAGGTCAACTGATATAAGATTCTTCACTTAGCACCTTTTCAATCTAATGAGGGTTCAAAGATATCATCGCTATCGCCAGATATGGCGTTTTAGATAAATAAAATTGTATCTTACGCCCAGCCCGGTGGGGAAAATTTTCTTCCGGCCCCGGGCATATTTCCAGAAAAAACCGAGAAACTTATAAAATTTTGACAACGGAAGTTTTATAATTACCGGAACCAGGCGCAGTAAAAACGGAAAGCTTACTATTACCGAAAAAACCCTCTGAAGGTTCTCTCTCTGGCGCCTGTCTTTGACCTGGTAAAAAGACCTGTCGTAATAATCACCCAGCTCATCCCAATCACGGCTAAATGGGTAATCTTGCGCCATTGTTGTGCCGGGATAAGGAGTGCATAAGCTGGTTATGGCATAATCTGCGCCTGAGCGGATATTCAACCTTAGGGTATTGATATCGTCTTCAAGGCAAGTTTCAGGGATCCCTAACATATTCTGCAAAGCAATATTTATACCGTTCTTTTTAAACAAAGAACAAACCTTCGCTATCAATTCGTTGGTCATGCGGCGGTTTAAAATCTTAGACCTTATGGCCTCAGAAGCGGTCTCAACGCCCATAGAAACACTGAAACACCCTGCCTCCTTAAGAAGGATTATAGATTCTTCATCAATCATGTCTGCTTTCACATGGCAGTGGAAAGGAAGCTTTATTGCTGACGGATAAACCCGGGCAAACTCCGCCAGCCAATTCCTGTCCTGCACAAATATATCATCTTCAAAATTAATAAAATTAAGTTTATTTTTACCGGCCTCTGCCTCTATTTCCCGGACCAGGTTAGTAACGCTGCGCGAACGGACATACCTGCCCTTTCCGGAGCAGAGCTTCCTGAAAGCAGAATTATAGCAATACGTGCATTCATAAAGGCACCCTCTTCCGGCAAGGAAATTCCTCATGCGGAATTTCCTGAAAAGCGGGTATTTCTCAAAGACCGCCCGGTCAGGGAAAGGC
>VGKM01000189.1 GCA_016867005.1 Candidatus Omnitrophota bacterium
TGCAGGAAAGCGTGCGCCAGGCATTAGAGCGGATGACCAATCTTACCATTAAAGAAATTAATATCAATGTTCAGGCGATAGAGAGGGGGTAGAGATGAGAATATTTAATGTTTTAGGCATATTATTTTATGCGACCGTTTTAATTTTAATCGGAGTTGCAATGATTGTGGTTGCTACAGGGATCCTCCTGCCCCAGGATATTTATAACCTGCTTATTAATCTGGGAAGCGGCCTTAACTCAAGGATAATACTGGGCCTGTCGGGTTTTCTTCTGATACTTATCAGCTTTTCTTTTGCGCAGCTTATCCTGGGAAGGTTCCAGAGGGAAAGGACGATTGCGTTTGATACTTCTTCCGGAGAAGTAACGGTTGCACTTTCTGCGATAGAAGACCTGATAAAGCGCCTTAATGCTTTTGTCCCGGAGATAAGGGAACTCAGGCCGGATGTTATTGCTACCAAAAAAGGGATCGTTGTTGACCTGAGGGTGATCCTAAAGACCGAGGCGAACATCCCCGAGCTGACTGCGAGGCTGCAGGAAATCACTAAGTCAAAGATACAGGAAGTTTTGGGTATCGAGGAACAGATAATGATCAGGATCCATATTGCTAAGATCATTTCAGCTGAAGAAAAAGACAGGAAGAGAAAAGATACAGACAGGCAGGAACCTACAATACCGTTTGGCGGCTATGGTAGGGCTTAAGTTAAAAAGGAGAAATACAGAATGGAAAAGATCGGCATATTAACAGGCGGTGGGGATTGCCCCGGGCTTAATCCGGTAATCAGGGCAGTTGTCAGAAAGGCATTGTCGGAAGGTTTTGAGGTTGTGGGGATCAAGGACGGATGGAAGGGTTTAATTAAACAGGATACTATTGCGCTGGATTTGAATGCAGTTTCCGGGATATTGCCTAAAGGAGGCACTATTTTAGGGACAAGCCGCACTAATCCTTACAAGAAGCCGGAAGATGTACAAGTAGTAAAAGATAATTTTAAGAAAATGGGCCTGAGTGCTTTGATCGCTGTCGGAGGAGAAGATACTCTCGGCGTTGCCTCAAAATTAATAAAAGACGGGCTGACTAATATTGTGGGTGTGCCCAAGACAATAGATAACGACCTTTCAGCAACGGATTACACCTTTGGTTTTGATACTGCAATTAATATCGCTATGGAGTGTATTGACAGGTTGCATACCACTGCCGAGAGCCACCACCGTGTACTTGTTGCGGAATTAATGGGAAGGCACGCAGGATGGATAGCCCTTGAAGCAGGCATTGCAGGCGGAGCAGATGTTGTGTTAATCCCCGAACTTCCTATCGATATGGATGAAGTATGCAGTGTCCTGAAAAAAAGGCATTCCAGGGGCAAGTCATTCAGCATCGTGGTAGTTGCTGAGGGCGCACAATTTAAAGAAGGTACCATGGTTTTACAGGAACAAAAACTTGATTCTTTCGGACATGTACGTTTAGGCGGCATCGGGGAGATCCTGGCCCAGGAAATCGAGAAGAGGACAGGGTTTGAGACCAGGGTCAGCATATTGGGCCACATTCAGCGCGGCGGTTCTCCTACGGCTTTTGACAGGATCTTAGGCACCAGGTTAGGAGTAAAAGCGGTTGAATTGGTGAAGAATAAGAAATTCGGCAGGATGGTAGCGCTTCAGGGGATTAAAATAGTAGATGTCCCGCTTGAAGACGCGGTAAAAGCATTGAAGACGGTAGATATGGAACTTTATGAAGTTGCCAAAGTTTTCTTTGGCTAAAAAGAGGTGAAGAAATGAGAGACAGGATACAAGAGATACTTTTGGAAAGTATCCAGGTCAAAGAAGAAATTTTGCGCAGCGGCGTTGGTTCAATAAAGGCAATTGCGGATATGATCATTGAAAGCTTGAAAAAGGGCGGCAAGGTTATCCTGTTCGGTAACGGCGGTTCTGCAGCGGACGCGCAGCATATTGCGGCCGAATTTATAGGCAGGTTTAAAAGGGACCGTACTGCGTTGGCAGCAGTATCTCTTACCGTTAACACATCCGTCATGACCAGCCTTGCCAATGATTACGGCTATGAAGTAGTTTTCGCAAAGCAGATAGAAGCGCTGGGGCAGAAAAATGATATTGCCGTCGGCATATCTACAAGCGGCAAGGCAAAGAACGTCGCTTTGGGCATTAAACAGGCGAAGAAAAACGGGCTCAAAACCATTGCGCTTACGGGCGGAGATGGCGGCGAGCTTAGTAAACTGGCGGATTTTTCTTATATTGTCCCGTCAAATATTACCGCCAGGGTCCAGGAAGCACATATAACTATAGGCCATATTATTTGTGAACTTGTGGAGCAGATGCTTTGCCAGGAACAAAAATAAAAAAGATAGATGGTTTAAAAAAGGAAATCTCCCGGCTTAAAAAAAGCGGGAAGAGGGTT
>VGKM01000190.1 GCA_016867005.1 Candidatus Omnitrophota bacterium
CGGGAGAAAAACTGGGTTTTGTCCCGGAAAAAATATTTAAACATTATATTATGGCGCCTTTTTCTCTGCAGGAGGCCGCAGAGGTTCTGTCTATTGTAAGCCAGGGGCAATATAATTTGCAACAGCCGATCGCCAGGTTAAGAAAATCCGACGGCCAGGAAATGGAAGCGTTTCTTTATCAGAATTGGCCGGTTAAAATTCCGATTTCCTGTTATGCGGAGAAATTAAAACCAAAGGAACCGCTGGTGACAAAAATGCGGCTTATTGATTCTCTTTTTCCCGTTGCTATCGGCGGCACTTATTGCGTGCCTGGGCCTTTTGGCGCAGGAAAAACGGTTTTACAACAACTGATCAGCCGACATGCAGAGGTTGACATTGTGATTATTGCAGCCTGCGGCGAGCGCGCCGGAGAAGTTGTTGAAACCTTAAAGACCTTTCCGGAATTAAAGGATCCGCGCACAGGCAAGCCCTTAATGGACAGGACGATAATTATTTGTAACACCAGTTCCATGCCTGTTGCAGCACGGGAGTCGAGCGTTTATACCGCCGTCACACTAGCTGAATATTACCGGCAAATGGGCCTTTCTGTTTTGCTTCTGGCGGATTCTACTTCCCGCTGGGCGCAGGCAATGCGCGAGATGTCCGGCAGGCTCGAAGAAATTCCCGGCGAAGAAGCATTCCCGGCATATCTGGAATCGCGAATCGCATCATTTTATGAGAGGGCGGGGTTAGTCAGGCTTTACGACGGCAGCATTGGTTCTGTTACTATCGGCGGCGCAGTAAGCCCTGCCGGAGGCAATTTTGAAGAGCCGGTAACCCAGGCAACTTTAAAAGTTGTCGGCGCATTCCATGGCCTTTCCCGCGAACGCTCAGATGCAAGAAGGTACCCTGCGATTGACCCATTGATCAGCTGGAGCAAATATATTAGTTTTGTCGACCCGTCGCTGGTCGAGCGCGGGCATGAGGTTTTACGTAAGAGCCACGAAGTATCCCAGATGATGAAAGTTATCGGGGAAGAAGGGACATCTTTGGCGGATTATGCCGACTATTTAAAAGGCGAATTCTTTGATTTTGTGTACCTGCAACAGAATGCGTTTGATAAGGTCGATGAAGCGACTATTAAAGAGAGGCAGGATTATATTTTCGGGTTTATTTACGGTAATATTTTAGAAGCGGAGTTTTCTTTTGAAGGCAAAGAAGAGGCGCTGCATTTTTTCCAGCAGTTAAGGCAGCTTTTCCGCGGATGGAATTCCTGTTCGTGGGAATCCTCAGAGTTTAAGAAATCCGAAGAAGAAATTACGGCGCTTATCCGCAAACATACCAGTTCAGAAAAGGAAAAATTAAATGCAGAAGGTATATACTAATATTACCCAGATTGCAGGGGATGTGATTACAGTAGAAGCCGAAGGCGTCGGAAATATGGAAATAGCCCGGGTTGATACGCAGCGCGGCGTTTCTCTGGCGCAGGTAATCAGCATCAACGGCAAAAAGATCGCTTTGCAGGTTTTTGCCGGCAGCAAGGGTATTTCCACGGGCGATAAAGTAAGATTTTTAGGGCATCAGATGCGCGTGTCAAGCGGAGACAATTTATTAGGGCGCATTTTTAACGGAAGCGGCGCCCCTTTAGATAAGGGCCCTGAATTATCCGATAATATGATTGATATCGGCACCCCGTCGGTGAATCCCGTGAAAAGGATCATCCCTAATAAAATGATCCGTACCGGGATTCCGATGATCGATGTTTTTAATTCGCTTGTTGAATCGCAGAAGCTGCCGATTTTTTCAATTGCCGGAGAGCCATATAATGAATTGTTAGCGCGGATCGCTATTCAGGCGGAAGTAGATATTATAATTTTAGGCGGCATGGGCTTAAAATATGATGATTACCTGTTTTTCAGGGATATTCTTGAAGAGCAAGGCGCTCTTTCGCGCTCAATTATGTTTATACATACCGCAGCCGACCCCGTCGTAGAATGCCTTCTTGTCCCCGATATCAGCCTTGCGGTTGCCGAAAATTTTGCGCTACAGGGAAAAAGAGTGTTGGTGCTTTTAACCGATATGACTAATTTTTGCGATGCCTTGAAAGAAATCTCAATTACGATGGAACAGGTTCCTTCAAACCGCGGATACCCGGGCGATCTTTACAGCCAACTGGCAGCAAGATATGAAAAGGCAGTTGATTTTGAAGGAGCAGGCTCTATTACTATTCTTGCCGCTACCACTATGCCGGGAGACGATGTGACCCATCCGGTCCCGGACAATACCGGATATATTACGGAAGGGCAGTTTTATTTAAAAAACGGCGTTATTGAGCCGTTCGGGTCATTAAGCCGCCTGAAACAGCAGGTAAACGGCAAGACCCGTGATGACCACCGGACAATTATGGATACCATGATCCAATTG
>VGKM01000191.1 GCA_016867005.1 Candidatus Omnitrophota bacterium
TGTGTTTTAAATCCGGCAATTGCGCTATTTTAAGGGGTGGCAGCGAAGCGTTTAATTCCAATATGGCGATTTTTCAGGTCTTAAAACGAGTACTTCTTAAACATGGCATCCCCCAAGGCGCCCTGAACCTTGTTTCTACTCAGGACAGGCGGGCAATAGATCTGTTGTTGAAATTGAACCAGTATATTGACCTTGTTATCCCGCGAGGCGGAGAGGGGTTGATCAAGAAAGTCGTCAGCACTTCGCGTATCCCCGTAATAAAACATTATAAAGGCATTTGCCACGTATATGTGGACGAATTGGCCGACCTTAATATGGCAGGCGAGGTCTGCTTTAATGCCAAAGTGCAGAGGCCCGGAGTATGCAATGCCATGGAATCAATGCTGGTGCACCGTGACATTGCAGCCAGGTTCCTGCCCGGAATGCTTAATAGATTTATTGAGGCAGGAGTAGAAATACGCGCATGCCCTGTGACAAAAGCGATCGTTAAAAATCTCAAGGTTAAAAAAGCCAAAGAAGCAGATTATCGCACGGAATACCTGGATTTAATTCTTTCGGTCAAGGTTATTGACAGCTTAAAAGATGCCATAAACCACATAAATAACTACGGTACGCATCATTCGGACAGCATAGTGACTGATGATGTCGGACGCGCCGAAGAATTTCTAAGGCGCGTTGATTCGGCCTGTGTTTATCATAATGCTTCAACCAGGTTTACCGATGGGTTTGAGTTCGGGTTAGGAGCGGAAATCGGTATTTCTACCGATAAATTACATGCCCGGGGGCCTATGGCGCTTGAAGAGCTTACTTCATATAAATATGAGATTTACGGGCATGGGCAGGTAAGGCAATGAAAAAAATCGGGATCCTGGGAGGGACCTTTAATCCGGTCCACATCGGCCACCTTATCCTGGCCGAAGAAATAAGAGAAAAACTCTGTCTTGATAAAGTTATTTTTGTCCCGGCATACCTTCCTCCTCACAAAGCTGACTCAGGGATTTTAGCTGCCAGCTTGCGCTATAAAATGATACAGCTGGCGATAAAAGGCAACAGGCATTTGGCGGTATCGGATATTGAAACAAAAAGAGACGGGCCCTCGTTTACGATCGATACGGTGAAAGAATTTAATAAGATCTATCCGGATGATGAGATGTACTTTATCACCGGTTCAGACCTTCTGAATTATCTTGCAGAATGGAAAGACCTGGCGGAGATCATCAAAATCGTGAAATTTGTCGTGGCAACAAGGCCGGGGTATCCGTTAGAGAAGATCCCGTCTTACATTAAAACAGTTGCAATAAGGGCAGTGGATATTTCGGCTTTTGAAGTGAGGCAATGTATTAAAGAGAACAAGTCCTTCCGTTACCTTGTGCCGGAGGCAGTTTTCACTTATATTACTAAAAAAAAGCTTTATTCAAACACTTACTGATAATCTAAAAATGATCAAAATCGCGCCTTCAATACTTTCCGCTGATTTCAGCCGGCTCGGCGAAGAAATAAAAGAAGCCGAGGCTGCCGGGGCTGATCTATTGCATATTGATGTAATGGACGGGCATTTTGTCCCGAATATTACGATAGGGCCGCAGGTTGTATCCGATATCCGCCGTGTTAGTAGGCTCCCCCTGGATGTGCACCTTATGATAAAAAATCCTTTGAAGTTTGTCGATCAGTTTGTAAAAGCAGGAAGCGACATGATCACTGTGCATATTGAAACTATAAGAAATTCCGAACTTAAAGCTTTAAGCTCGAAGCTAAAAAGAAAAGGGCTGAAGCTGGGGATTTCCTTGAACCCCGCTACTCCGTTATCCAGGATTTTGCCGTCTTTAAAGATGGTTGATTTAGTCCTTGTGATGACGGTTGTACCCGGTTTCGGCGGCCAGGCCTTTATGCCTGAAGCCGCTTTAAAAATAAAAAAAATTCGTAAAATCTTTTCAGGCGATATTTCGGTTGACGGCGGCATCAATGATAAGACAGCCGGCATCGCGGTAAATGCAGGGGCAAATATATTAGCGGCAGGGTCATATATCTTCGGGGCAAAAGACAAATCACTTGCTATAGAAAGGATAAGAAATGCAGGAAACAGCAGAGATTAAATTCGGGACTGATGGCTGGAGGGCAGTCATAGGGGATACTTATACCTTCAAGAATCTGAAGGTCATTTCTCAGGCTACGGCAGATTTCCTTGGTTCAGGCAAGAAAATAGCCATAGGTTTTGATACGCGTTTTATGTCCGGCCGTTTTGCCGAAATTGCAGCAGGCGTTTTTGCCGCAAACGGCATTGAAGTATTCCTTTCAGACAGGCCCGTACCTACTCCCACTTTGAGTTTTGCCGTAAAAAACCGGAAGCTTGATCTAGGGATTATGATTACCGCCAGC
>VGKM01000192.1 GCA_016867005.1 Candidatus Omnitrophota bacterium
TAGGCGCAATAAAGAAATCCACAATTTCAACCCCTTCTTTAGTAAATTTAAGCTTGGCCAGCTTAATTGTGGATGTGCCTAAATCCAGCCCGACAGAAATCATATTTTTCTTAAACATGGTTTTATTCTTCCAACAAATTTAGTTAACATTTCTTAACTTTACCTGTTCAGACATGGGGAAATCGATTACATTGCTACCGATTGTTTTTCTTGCGATGATATCGATTTTTATCACCTTAGTACCTATAGGCGTAAAATTTAAACTATAAATATTATTTGCTATGATTTTCGTAACCCCGGCAGGATGCTCCCTTATGATCCGATTCGTAGCTGCGTCCCTGCGATAAATTATCGGATTAACCGCAATATCGCTAGGCATCGTAAAAGTAATGCTGGTTCCGGCCGCAGGCAAAACATTTGCCTGCCTGATCTCGCTTATCATCCCGCTTAAGGCAAGCCGAGTGTTTTGCTGTAGTTCCAGAAGGGCCATATCCCTATTCCAGGTAGAATTGCCAATGTTTAGAATGGCAAAGATACCGGCCATAATAAAGCTAAGAATGAGCATGCTGATTAAAATTTCGACTAAAGTAAGCCCCTTTTTCATTGCTCTGCCATAAAGGTGCGTAAAACCACGGGCTCCCTTGTCCTGGAGCCCCTATCGCTCCAACCTACGGTTACAGTAACATCCAATAATAGCGGGCTTGCAATTGTGCCTGCAGACACGCTAACAGAAGTACCGATCGTTTCATTCCTCAATAAATTATTTACCGCGCTCCACTGAGTAGTAATAGCAGAACCACTGCGGCTCATACTATTAAAAGTGGAATAAATACTTAAAAAGTTCGTATTCTTGATTTCTTCCATGACATGCTCAGCATGTGAGGTAGCGATAGTTGTATTCCGGTTAGATTGATTTAAAAACATAGTTGTAATAAAAAGCGTCAGGAGCCCCGTAAGGGTAAACGCCATGATAGAAGCGGCAAAAAGAAGTTCTAATAAAGTGAATCCTTTATTTAAAGATCTCATCTTCCGGTCCGGCAACAGCTGAAGGATTATAGTGTATTGAGCCGCTCTCATCCATGTAAAAATATTTTCCCTTTAATAACCCCGTATTGGTGGGATTTGCATTGACGGTAAAATGATCCGATTCTGCCAGATTGTAAACATACTCATAACCCTGCTTTGTCCCGCTTGCTAAAGTCGGCTCAATATAAGGCGGGGTTGAATTTGCCAAATCTTCCAAGCCAGCAGGGAAAAATTCGTTATTGATGTGATACATCTGCAGCGCATTATTAAGCGCCTTCAGGTTGCCGACTGCCGCTGCTTCATTTGCGATAACGCGCGAACGCAGGATATTCGGCACGCCAAAAGTAATAAGCACAATAACAATAGCTATAACAATCATGATCTCGACCAGAGTAAAACCGCCTCGATTCCTCATTTATCCTCGCTCCTTTTTTTACAATCTTCCGACATAAAAATCCCGCCTGTTGTGATGCCGTAGTTTCTCTGCCCGCTCACATTGCATTTCAAGGGGCTGGCCGAACAGCTATAACCGCTTGCCTCAATCCTGGCGCAACTAAAAATATATCCTTTTACCGGGAGTTCAATATTGTAATTTTTATCCAGATATGGCGGGGTAGTTTCTGATAAAACAGCTAAATCTTCCGGGTATGCCCCCAAATGGTCTTTTGCGTAATTTTCTAATGCAGCGGACAAAAGTTTAAGTGTTGACTGGGCATTTGATTCATTTTGAGAGATGTTTATCTTGACCACTTGCTCTATCAAGATCCTCAAAATAAGGGCTGTTACCGCGATCACTATCATTATTGTAACAAAGCTTTGCGCCCTAAGATTGCTTTTTGCCATGTTTGTTATAAATAATTAGTAATGATACAGTTAGCAATGTAATCTTAAATAGTTATTCTATCATAAATTATTGCTTTGGCAAGAAAATTAATCCCCGATTGTGTTAAACCGGACGATTTCTCTAAGCATTTCCGGCTCACTCATTTGCCCGCAAACTTCATGGCCAAAAAACATACGGTATCTTTGCTCCATGTCGCCTTTACCCAGAAAAACAACTTCACCTGTACCGGGATTATAAATGAGTGCTTTCCTCCAATAAAGCATAAAATACCACTTGCTTTTTAAAACATCCCTGTAAGAAGAATCACTTATATAAGCAATGCCACTTGTTGGGTCGATAACAAACCTGTTGACATCTTCCCCCAGGTCCTTTGTAAGCTTACCTGATAAGTATTTGCTTTCCAGGTCATAACCGGATTCTGCAAAAAAAGGTAAGCAAGGCCGTATTTTTCCATTTACCAGCCCCAGTAAACTTGCCCAACAATGCCCTCCGGGACGCCT
>VGKM01000193.1 GCA_016867005.1 Candidatus Omnitrophota bacterium
GTCATCATCCCCGGTAACCGTAATATTCGCAGAATCGCCGGATAAAATCTTTGCCAGCTGATATTGGGCAAAATTTGTATCCTGAAATTCATCTACCAGTATATATTTAAATTGCTGCTGATATTTCTTTAAAATCATGGGGTGTTCACGCAGAAGAGACAAACCCAGGTAAAACTGATTGCCAAAATCCATCAGGCCCTGCCCCGCAAGCAATTCCTGGTATTTTACATAGCAGGAAGCAACCTCTAACTGCTGCAATGCCTCTTCCTGTCCTGCCAGGTCATCTTTGTTTTCTTTGGATCTTAAAACCAGGCCTTCGGCAAACCTAAGGTATTCTTTAGGCGAAATATCTTCGTCTTTGGCGCGGCTAAAAAGAGAGATTAGTGCCTCAATAAAACGGGTAGGGTCGGCTAACGGCCGGAAATAAGTCAGGTTAAATTCAAAAAGATGTTCCCGGAAAAATACCGCGGCTTCCGGCAAAGTAAGGACTTTGAAATCGGGGTTTAGCCCGGCAATAAGGGCGTTTTCCCGTAACAAGCGGTCGCCAAAAGCATGAAAAGTAGAGATCCAGATATCAGTGTAGCCGTAAGGAAGAAGTATATCCACCCTCTCCTGCATTTCTCTGGCTGCCTTATCAGTAAAGGTCAAAGCAAGTATTTCATTGGGCTTTGCCAGGCCTTCTGAAACAAGCCAGGCAATACGGCGGGTGATTACCGTGGTCTTGCCAGTGCCCGCACCTGCAATTATCAGCAAAGGCCCGGTTTTATGCGTAACTGCTTCAATCTGCTGCTTATTTAAACCAATTAATACCTTTTCCATGTTATTTATTCTACCTTGACAAGATTTAATTTTCAAGTATACTTAAATAAAACCATAAACTTGTAATTATCATTATTCTGTAAGTTTATGGTTTTATTTAATCCTTGGCATATTCCTTTGTCTTTGGTTTAGGTAAATGCCAAGGATAATTTATCAATCAAGTTATTAAAGGAGCCAGTAAAAATGTTAAAAATATGTTTGTTTTGCGGTAAAAAATCAGTTGCCGGAAAGGTCATTGTAAGAAAAGGCCTTGCCAAAAAAAAAGGCGGCACAGGCAGTAAAATCAGCCGCCGTACTAAACGCGAATTCCTTCCTAATCTGCAGAAAATGCGCATCTTAATCGACGGCCACCCCAGAAAAGCATACATCTGCACCAAATGCATCAAAAAAGGCAATATCATCAAGGCCTGATTTTTTATTTGAAAAAGATATCTTTGACTTCAAGGATAAGCGAATCTTCCTTTCTCCAGCTGTCTATTTTTAAATTATACACAATATCCACTGCCTGGGCATTCATCAGGCTATCCCTGAAACTACTCAAGCCAAAACCTATGGCAGGATAAGTTATGCTGCCGTCAGTTACCCAGAATTTTAACGTTTCCCTGGCAAGGGCCTGCGGTTGCCCCTTTAATCTCAGGTTACGCGTCAAAAAAAGCGGCTCTGCGTTACCCGTCCCGAAGGGTTCAAGTTTCTTAATTTCTTCGCTGACCGGATAGCTTAAATCGCCTAAACTAATCTCCATATCGATGTCTATACTGGGCAGAAGGTCCTCTACCTTTAGCTTTTCTTTTGCCAGGCGGTTAATCTCTTTTTTAAAATCCTCTATATTGTCCTTGGTCACTAAAAGCCCCACTGCATGGGCATGCCCACCGAAATTTTCCAGGTAATCCTTGCATTCAAGAAGCGCCTGGAACAAATGAAAGCTCTTAATTGAACGGCCGGAGCCCTTACAGAATTTATCATTCATAGAAATAACAATAGTAGGCCGGTAAAACCTGTCTGCTAATTTAGACGCCACGATCCCCAATACTCCCTGGTGCCAACCTTCTTTAGCCACAACAATTACCTGGTGGTCCTTAAAATTAATCTCCCGGTTAATGATGTCCTGCGCCTCTTCAATGATCTGGCTTTCGACTTTCTGGCGCTGGCGGTTTAGTGCATCGATCTCTTTAGCAAACCCGTCTGCTTCTGCTTTATCTTCCGACAACAAAAGCTTAAGCGCTGTTTCTGCGGAAGCCATTCTTCCGCTTGCATTAATGCGGGGCCCAAGGATAAAACTCACAAACCCCGAATTGATCTGCCTGCCTCCTATCCTGCTTACATCAATTAAAGCCCTAATGCCCACCCTCCTGGCATCTGTAATTTGCAGCAAACCAAGCTTGGCAAAGATCCTGTTCTCTCCGACTAACGGCACGACATCGGCGATTGTCCCCAAAGTGACAAGGTCCAGCTCATCTTCCAGCTGCTTATCTGTCAGTGCCTGGCATAATTTATATGCAACGCCCACCCCTGCCAATTCCTTGAATTTATAATTGCAATCCTT
>VGKM01000194.1 GCA_016867005.1 Candidatus Omnitrophota bacterium
CAGGGTTATTTTCTTTAGGTTCCAAAAACCGTTCCTCAAAAGTAGGGGCCTCGTTTTTATAAAACAGGCCTAATGCGATCGGCGCATCCTTATTATAATCCCACTCCCTGATTTTATTGTGCGCCTCAATATAATCGCGATAATTATGATCTTTGAGTTCATAAACCCTCTTATCGTAATATTCATACATATTATAATAAGTAACACAAACCTGCAATACATCTACTAAAGAAAACCCCTTATGCAAGATGGCTTCCTTAAAAAGCCTCTTTAAGAGTTCCATGCCGTGTGATGTGCCTCTTGCGATAAAAGTAGCTCCGCTGTTTAACATAAGTTCAAGCGGGTTAAGCGGCAATTCCTTCGTGCCGGAAGGCGTAGAGCGCCCCTTAAAACCTAAAGGCGAAGTCGGCGTATATTGCCCTGTAGTCAAGCCATAAACACGGTTATTATGGATTATCACGGTAATATCTATATTCCTTTTAGCGGCAAAAATTATATGCTCAATCCCCTCTCCGTAAGAATCTCCGTCTCCGGAAAAAACCACTGCCTTTATCCCGGGGTTCGCAAGTTTTACCGCCTCTGCAGGCGGGATTGCCCTGCCATGGATAGAATAAAAACTATTCATGTTTATATAGTCGACAATTTTACCGTGGCAGCCAATACCGGAAAACAAAACAATATTCTCTAAAAGTAACCCTTCTTGCAATAATTCCGAAACCGCAAGCTTAAAAGCACTCATGATAGCAAAATTCCCGCAACCGGGGCACCATGTATTTCGGGTATAAGTTCCGAGGTTCTTCTGCTCCATCTTAGCTTTCCAGGTTTAATTGAGCCAACAAGCCAAGCAGCTCTTCCAGTGGGAAAGGCCTGCCGTCATACTTTAATATTTTATCATTGACATTAAAGCCGTTCATTTTAATTAACTTTATCAACTGGCCTGTAGCATTATTTTCGACGCAAATTAACCTGTTGACCCCCTCTAAGGACTGCTTGAATTGCTCGGCAGGAAAAGGCCAAAGCACTTGCAGCTGAATAACCTTTAATCCCAAGACCCTTGCGGCTTCAACGCATACGCCTTTATTAGAGCCCCAACAGAGAAGCGCCGTCTTAGAATCCTCCCTCCCATAAACCTTTACCGGGTTATAATTTTTCAGGTCTTCCAATAAATATTTTTCTTTGCGCAGACGTTTTTCCTGCATCATCTTGGCCAGGCCAGGGTCTTCTGAAGTTATGCCGTACTCATCATGCTCGTAACTATTGGCCTTAACAACCGCTTCTTTTTCCCCGGGAAAAGCCAGCGCTGAAACACCGTTATCCGTATTCAAGTATCTTTTATAAGGCGGGCTTTTGCCCCACAAAGACGGATTATCTTCTTTTATATCCCCGACGCAATTGATATCAAAGCTAAATACGCCTTCCGTAAGGGTTTTATCAACCAGGATGACCGAGGGTATCTGATATTTCCAGCTGATATTTAAACTTGCCGCTGACCAATAAAAAGCTTCTTCTGCATCCGCAGGGGCAACTACAAAACGCACGAATTCCCCTTGCCCGGCATTGATGACAAAATGTAAATCAGCCTGCGAGGTATAAGTCGGTAATCCCGTACTCGGGCCGGGCCTTTGGCCCATCACAATGACAATCGGCAATTCAGCCATACCTGCCAGGCCCAATCCTTCTGTCATAAGACAAAAACCGCCACCCGATGTACCAACAGCTGTTTTTTTACCCATATAAGCAAATCCTAGGGACATTAATATTACCCCGATTTCGCTTTCCGGGTGTATTACTTTTAATGAAAAATCTTCCGCAAATTCTGCAAGAAAATGCAGGAGCGGGGAAGACGGAGTCATGGGATAAGAAATATAGGCCTGGAGCCCGCCCCTGGCAAACCCCAACCCCATAGCTTGGCTTCCCGTGATTAAAGGCAGTTTATCTTGGCTTAAAGGATCTATTTTTATAAATTCGCCTGCCGCATTGAATCCCCTGAATGCAACTTTTAAATTTAAATCTGTTTCCCTGGATATCTCTTTTTTTAAAACACTTTCTAAGACCTCCGGTTTTATGCCTGCGGCCTTACAAAATGCACCGATGATACAGGCATTGCGCATTATTTCGGGTGCAGATTCTTCTTTAATGATTGACCCTATCGGGATCCCGCATGTTTTAATAGCAGGCGATAAATCGCCGGGCTTTACATTATCAGAATCATAAATCACTACCGAGCTGTCATTTAATCTGCTCTTATGAAAATCAAAGGTGTCCTGGTTCAAGGCAAGTAAAAAATCTATTTTGTCCTGATGCGCGGCGATCTTGTTGAAAGAAGCCCTGATAATCGAAAAAGTATGCCCTCCCCTTATAA
>VGKM01000195.1 GCA_016867005.1 Candidatus Omnitrophota bacterium
AAGAGGCCGGGAAATTAACATGGGTAAGCCTGGTTAACCCTGAAACGGCATTCTTGTTATATCTTTTTCTTCAGTTGTTGGCATTTCAGGCAATCGGGCTGGGTATAATTATGGGCTATCTTAATCCTATCGCACTTTTTTCTTTTATATCTGTCGTTTTTATAATCAAAGCAGCCGGGATTTTAAAGGAAAGCCCGGGCGACAAGAATAAATTGGTGCAATCATCCAAAATCACTATTGCTGTCCAGGCGATGGTAAGCATTGTGTTAATTATGGGGTTGGCTATATGAAAGACGTGGCTGTTATCGGAGGCGGGTTTGCGGGGGTTGCGGCTTGTAAGTTTCTTTCCCGGCATAAGCACGGTATCAACGTTTCTTTGTTTGATAGTAAAGCCACGACTGACTTTCTCCCTGTGTTGCCGGATTGTCTGGGAAGGGGCATTTCTTCCGCTTTTCTTAGTTATCCGATTGAAGATCTATTAAAGAAATTTAGAGTAAAATTCGTCAACGCGGAAGTCCTTGCTTTAGGCCTCCAGAAGAAGAAAATAATGACTTCTTCGGGCGAATTTGGTTATGATTACGTGATTGTGGCTTCAGGCAGCCAGACGAATTTTTATGACAATGATAATATAAAAAGATCTGCCTATAAGCTTGATTCCGTTGCTGATGCGTCTAAAATAAGCGCTGTTATCAGAGAGAGGCAATTTGACAATTTTATTATCGCCGGAGGCGGTTATACCGGGATAGAGGTAGCAACTAATTTAGCCAGGTTCCTGGGTAGAGAGAAAAATAAGAATATAATTCTAGTAGAGCGTGCCGGTTCGATTTTGGGGCCGCTTTCGGCCTGGATGAAGGAATATGCAGCGGCTAACTTGCGCCAACTCATGATCGAACCTATTTTAAACGCCAGTATCGAGAGAATAGACGGAGAAAATGTTTATATTTCCGGGGCCAGGGCCTTTAATAGGGCTATAGTAATTTGGGCTGCAGGCGTCAGGACTGCAAAATTCATTCAGGATTTAAACTGCGAAAAAAGCCCCCAGGGGAGGATCAAGGTCGACCAATATTTAAAGTTGAATGATTCATGTTTTGTTGCCGGGGATGCGGCTAACTTCTATTTTAGAGGTAATTATTTAAGAATGGCCGTCCAGTTTGCTATCTCTGAGGGATATTGCGCGGCAGAAAATGTCCTTAGAAGCATCAAGGGTAAAGGGTTAAAAGAGTACCAGCCGCTGGATTTAGGCTATATTATCCCTATGGCTAACAATAAAAGCTGCGGTGTGATTTTCGGGATCAACTTTAGGGGGTTTTTGCCCACGCTTATGCATTTTATGATGTGTGTTTTTCGTTCCTATGGCTTAAAGAACAAGATCGGGATAATAAAGAACCTGATAAAAGGAGGGCTGTAATGACTAGTTTGTCAATCTTGATACTCAGGCTTGCTTTGGGCGTAGTATTTGCTGGGCATGGATTACAGAAGGTATTCGGATTGTTCGGCGGGCCGGGTATCCCCGGATTCAGCAAGATGCTCGAACAATTAGGCTTTGTTCCGGCGGTTTTCTGGGCATATTTAGCGGCTTATGTTGAACTTATCGGAGGCATATGCTTGATCCTGGGACTTTTCCCCAGGATAGCCGCGTCGTTATTGCTGATCCTGATCATCGTGGCCGCTATCAAGGTCCATCTTGCAGCGGGGTTCTTTTTATCAGGCGGCGGGTTTGAATATAATTTAGTAATAGCTGCAATATGCCTTGTTATAATTTTATTAGGAGGGGGAAAATTCAGCGCCTTCAATAAATATTAAAAAAATATTGACAATGTGATTACTCAGTGTTACTATTCTAACAAAAGTAATACTAATCGGAATAAACTGATATGGCCAATTTAATAAGGTTCGGAGTTTCGCTCGAGCAAAAATTACTGCAGGGCTTTGATTCTCTTCTGAAAGAAAAGAAATATTCCAACCGTTCGGAGGCGATCCGGGATTTGATCCGTGAGAGTTTAGTAAAACAGGAATGGCTTGTGGGTAAAGATGTCGCAGGGGCCATTACACTTGTTTATGACCACCATAAGCGGGATTTAGTAAATAAGATCCTGGATATTCAGCATGATTTCGGGAATCTAATCATTTCTTTACAGCATATCCATATAGACCACAATAATTGCCTTGAGCTCTTAGCAGTAAAAGGCGCGCCGCAAAAAGTACAGAATTTATCCGATACTTTAAGATCGGTAAAGGGAGTAAGGCACTGCGCGCTCAGCATGTCCACTACCGGCAGGGACCTGGTATAATTTTTTTTTGTTATTAGTAACACGAATATAAGAAATGTAGCAACAATATGGAAAGGAG
>VGKM01000196.1 GCA_016867005.1 Candidatus Omnitrophota bacterium
ATCGGCGGTTATAAGATGGTGGCGGGTGGTATTTTTTATAAAATCAAACCAGAAATTTGATAATCTGGTAAGGACTTTGCCTTTGCAGGGTATGCCGTTTCCCAGAACCACGTCAAAACAGGAAATCCTGTCGGTAGAAACAATCAAAAGCTTATCGCCGAGGTCATAGACATCCCTGACCTTGCCGCGGCGGAAAAGCTTCAAATCCGGAAAATAAGTAGTCAATAAAACGTTTTGGCTCATATTATTTTGATTTAAGGCGCGCCTCAAGTTCCTCATATTCCTGCCAGAGTTCCTTGGGCAGGTCTTTTTTGAAAATTCTGAAGAATTCTTTTATGCCTTTTAGTTCCCGCAGCCAGTCCTCTTTATGCACCTCAAGTAATTTTTCTAAAGTATCGCCGGGTAAATGCAGGCCGGTCATATCTATATCAGCCGGTTGAGGCACATAGCCGATAGGAGTTTTTACGGCATAGACCTTGTTGCTGCAGCGGTCCAATACCCATTCCAGGACCCTTAAATTCTCTCTGAATCCCGGCCACATGAATTTGCCTTTTTCATCCTGCCTGAACCAGTTGACATGAAAAATCTTGGGCGCCTTTGTCATTTTCTTGCCCATATTCAGCCAGTGCCGGAAATAAAATGCCATATTATAACCGCAGAAAGGAAACATTGCCATCGGGTCGCGCCTTACTTCTCCGAGTTTACCTACCTGTGCCGCAGTGCGCTCGCTTGCCATCGTGGCGCCGACGAATATCCCATGCTGCCAATTAAATGCTTCATAAACAAGCGGCGCCAGATGCTGCCTGCGGCCGCCGAAGATAATCGCGGATATCGGGACCCCATGATGCTGCTCCAGGCGGAAAGACGCGGTTGGGCAATTCTTAATCGGGACCGTAAACCTTGCATTAGGGTTAGCGCCCAGGACCGGCTTGCCTTCAGCATCCTTCATCCCGGATTTCCAGGGTTTTCCCTGCCAATTAATACCTTCATTCGGCACGTCTCCGTCAGCGCCTTCCCACCAGACAGTGCCGTCGGGCTTTAACAGGACATTAGTGAATATCGTGTCTTTTTTTATTGTTTCAACCATTGCGGGGTTGCTATCTGAATTCGTGCCGGGTGCTACTCCGAAAAATCCTGATTCAGGGTTAATCGCCCAAAGCTGGCCGTCGGAATCCACGCGCATCCAAGCAATATCATCTCCTACTGTCCAAATACGGTAACCTTTTTTCTTCAGCCCTTCCGGGGGGATAAGCATTGCAAGGTTTGTCTTACCGCAGGCGCTCGGAAAAGCAGCAGCGATATATTCAATGTGGCCGTTTGGCTCTTCAATACCCATGATCAACATATGTTCTGCCAGCCACTGTTCTTTCCTGGCAATAAAACTGGCGATGCGCAACGACAGGCATTTTTTACCGAGCAAAACATTTCCGCCATAGCCGGAACCCACGCTCCAGATAGTGTTATCTTCGGGAAAATGCAAAATCAATCTTTTGTTCACGTCAAGCTCTGCTTTAGAATGCAGGCATTTCGTAAAATCATCTTCTTTCTCGAGCTGCCTCAATACCGCTTCTCCTGCCCTGGTCATAATCAGCATATTTAACACGACATACTTTGAATCGGTAAGCTCAACGCCGATCTTGCTGAATTCCGAACCCACCGGCCCCATGGAAAAAGGCACCACATACATCGTCCTGCCGCGCATGGCGCCTTTAAAGATCTCACGGGCTTTTTTATAACCGGTTGCCGGAGGCATCCAATTGTTGTTCGGGCCGGCATCATGTTTCTTTTTTGTGCAGATAAAAGTCAGGTGCTCTGTGCGGGCGACATCATTGGGATGGGTACGGTGCAAAACGCAGCCGGGGAGCTTTTCCTGGTTTAGGCGGATGATTTCATCTGTTGCGAATGCTTCTTCTTCAAGCTGCTTTTTTTGCCCATCGCTGCCGTCTATCCAGACAATACTGTCCGGCTGGCAAAGCTTTGCCATCTTGCTGACCCATTCTTTTAATTTCTTATTATGCGTAGGGAATTTATCCATCTTAACGCTATTTCCTTTCTATCAAATATTTATGCACAGAATCGGCAGCCACTGCCCCGTCGCTGCAGGCATTTACCATTTGATACAAACTCTTGTGCACGCAGTCGCCGCAGGCGAAGATGCCTTCGCGCGTAGCCATTAAAGAGTGGTTGGTGATTATAAAACCTGACGGGCTTATGCTCACGAGTTTTTTCAGGAAATCCGTATTCGGTTTTATGCCGACAAAAATAAACACGCCCTGGCAAGAAAGGTACGAGGAGGCGCTGCTTTTTACGTTTTTCATTTTAACGCCCTCGACTACAAG
>VGKM01000197.1 GCA_016867005.1 Candidatus Omnitrophota bacterium
CAGCCATATAAAAATTCCGAAGCCGATCAGGCCGATCTCAGCAGCCATCTGAAGGTACATATTATGGGCATACATCGTATCCTGTGTTACCACATTGCGGTACTCAGGGGATTCCTTATATTTTTTATAATTCTTCATATAAGTATTTGCCCCTACTCCGATTAGCGGATGGGCCTTGATCATATTCATAGAATTGCGGTATGCCGCGATCCTGTCATCGTTACACATAAACCTTACGGGGTTATATTCCACTTCTTTGGCCCACTGTTTTACCGATTTCGGCAGCAATAACGGCGAAAGCAAAGCTACAATCACTAAACAAAAGATCAATATTTTGTCTTTCCTTACCAGGGCGAAAAATAATAAGATCAAATATATCGCCAACAGCGTCGGCCTTGAATATGTAAGAAGAATGCCCAAAAATATCAAAAAGCTTGGGATTGCCAGAAGCAATCTTCGTCTGCCTTTAAAATAGTAAAGCGTTAGGCCGAAGGCAAGCGGAGCTATAGCGCTTAAGAAGATACCGAATGTGTTTGAATCTTTAAATGATGCGGTCGCGCGCACAAGGCCGATATTAATAACAGGCTCATACCCCCTGATAAAATCAGCGCCAAATGCAACCTGCCAAATAGCGTCGACTGAAACAAGAGTTACGCCAAAAAGCATAGAAACAATGATTTTAGTGGCGTGCTTTCTGTCTTTGACCTCTTCTGCCAGGGCAAAGAGGACCAGGATAAAATGCGCCATCCTTCCTATGCCCCCGCGGAAGGTATCAAGGTAGTTTATAGAGTTAAACAAAGAAATACAGGTAATCATAAATAGCAATAGCAACGGCCAATTAACTGATGTTTTTAAGAAAAAGAATTCCTTCTTGAGCGCCTTTTTTAAAATAAACGCTGCTAACAAAAAACCCATGAATATACTTGCTGGGGCCGGCGCAATAGCTATATAAAACGGAATAAGGATAATCGACCAGTAAATTATAAAGTCAAGGATTTTAATAGTTCTATTCATTTTAAACAAGGCTGTACTTAATTATGCTCCAGGCGGCTTTTAAGCCGTCTCTACAGCGGATTTTCTTGCCTTCAGCGTAACTCCTCGGATGATAAGAGATAAATTCTTCTCCTATGCGCAGCTTATTCTTTAGGGCCTTAGCGATTATTTCTATTTCAATGTCAAACCCTTTTGCAGAAAGGCCCAGGCGGTTAATTGTTTCCCTGCGGAAAAGTTTATAACAAGTAAAACAATCGTTTAATTTGGCGCCAAAGAAGAAATTTACCAGGTTTGTAAGGAATCTATTGCCTATTCTGTGGATGAATAACCCCTTGTAGCCCTTCATGAAGCGCGCCCCGAGCACGATATCGGCATTACCGGTTTTAATCGCTTCCAAAAGCTTCTGATAATCATTAGGTTCGTATTCCAGATCAGCATCCTGAATTATTACAAATTCTCCTGTAGCGTGCGCCAGGCCGGTCAAGAATGCCGCTCCCTTGCCTCTGTTTGTAGTATGGTGAATGACCTTAAGATTAGCCAGGCCCATACCTCTTAGGATTTTTCCGGTATCATCGCTTGAACCGTCATCAATCACAATTATTTCCTTGTCCACATTCACCGAGTTTATCTTTTCCAAAATTTCCCGTATTGTCTTGGCCTCGTTAAAAACAGGCACAATCACTGAAAGAAGCGGCATATTATCCTCTTATTCTCTTATAAATTGCCCATAAATACAGTTTTAAATAGCTTGGGAGCAATTTAAAAATCTTAAAATTTGATTTACCCTTGACCCTTTCTTTCCAAACAGTAGGGACATCTGTTAATTTATAACCCGCATAATAGGCCTTTAAAGGGATCTCCATCGATATTTCAAACCCCTGCGCCTTGATATCAATATTCTCAAGGACGCTCTTTCTGTACATTTTAAAAGCATTTGCAATATCGCCTGTAGGGATCCCCAGGCAAAAATGCAGCGACCTCCCTGCCAGGCCCGATAAAAAACCCTTAAATTTTGAGCCGCCCAGGCGCCTGCCGCCTTTCATATAGCGGGAGCCGCAAACAACATCATATCCGTCATTCAACTTATCAAACATTACGGAAATCGTCCCTAAATCATCGCAGAGGTCTCCCATTACCGGCACCACGACATCGCCCTTTGCCTCCGTAAAACCCGTACGGATAGCGTTTGCAAACCCTCCTTTAAGCGTATTATTGACCAATCGTAAATTATGGTATTTTTTTTCGATTATCGACACTAATTCATGGGTCTTATCAGTAGAATGGTCATCCACTACTACTAATTCATGCGGTATAGAAACACCAGCCTCTATCTTTTCAATAACAT
>VGKM01000198.1 GCA_016867005.1 Candidatus Omnitrophota bacterium
AAGCTTTACCGAGTGAGCGACATCGAAGTAATCCCGCTCGGGTTGAATCTCGCAAATTACCCTGTTAGAGAAAACAGCGGGAAAGAATATGACCTTGTTTTTGTGGGAAATTTTTCCCATTTTCCCAATATAGACGGAGTTTTCTATTTTATCACGAAAATATTGCCGTTGATCAAAAGGACGATACCCGGATTATCAGTGGCCATTGCCGGAGCGCATCCGCCTGAAAGCATCAAAAGAATGGCTAAGCCAGGGTCAAAAATCACTGTTACGGGGTATCTGGGCGATATAAAAGATGTTTATTATAAGGCCAGGGTTTTTATAACCCCGGTTCGTTTTGGAACAGGAATGAGATATAAAATTTTGGAGGCACAGGCCTTGGAATTACCCGTTATCAGCACTTCAGTTGCCGCAGGGGGAATAGACAGAAGGTCATTAATAGTGGCTGACACAGCATATGATTTCTCCGAGGAAATTGTCGGATTACTCCAAGATCCCTCGAGGCGGTTTGACTTAGCGAAAAGAGGCAGGCTGAGCGTGGAAAAAAATCATGATTCCTGTGTTTTAATCGAAAAGTATGAGTTCATTTATAATGAGTTGTTAAATCCGTCATAATTAAGGCCGATGGAACCGCTTTCCATAGTTTTAGTAGCTTATAATCCTACCGCACATCTTGCATCGTGCCTTGATTCGATATTCATCCAGAAATTCAGCCATTATAAGATTATCGCAGTAGATAATACGCCCAATGGAGAGGCCTCACGCTTAATAAGAAGTCATTATCCCGGAGTAGAATTGATAGAAAACCGTAAAAACGTCGGCCCTTCTATGGCGCGGAACCAGGGGATAGCAAGAAGCGATGGAGAATTCATATTATGTTTAGATGATGATGTAATACTCCAAGAGCATTTTCTGAGTAACATATATGATAAGATCAATGCCGATATGCATCTTGGGGCTGTCCAGCCGAAAATATTGATGATGGACAAAAAAACAATATATTCAGCCGGTATCCGGGTTTCTTTTCTAAGAAGATTCTGTGATATTGGCAGCGGCAGGCAAGACAATGGAGAATACAATAATCAAAAGGCGGTTTTCGGGGCTTCTTCCGCCGCAGTAATTTATAGAAGAAAGGCGCTTGAATCAATAAGGCAGGAAGGGGAATATTTTGATAGCGATTTATTTTATCTTTTTGAGGATGTCGACCTTAGTTGGAGATTGCAAAAAAAGGGTTGGCAGATAATGTATTATCCGGAAGCGTCCTGTTATCATAGGGGCGGCGGTTCGCGGTCGAAAAATAATTTCTCGCAATATTTATGCTTCCGTAACCGCTATCTTATATTGGCGAAAAATGATTCTTTTACCGGTTTTTTACGTTTATTAGCTGCTTTTGTTGTCTACGACTTATGGAGAGGGCTTTCTATGCTGTTTTTAAACACCGGTTATTTTTTCAGGGCTTGTTACGAATTAGCCGTATACCTTCCGAAAATGCTCAAAAAGCGAGGTTATGCACAATCCAATGTTTGATAAGCATATGCCCGGAGTATTTTTAACAGTTTTATTTTTCTGGATTTCCTTTATTCCGGAGCCTGTTCAGTGGCAATATGGGTTTGCAATGATTCTCTTTCTTGTATTCAATGCGTCGGCGGTTGTTGTTAAAAGAGGGGCCGGTTTATTTGCCCGCTCCGATTTTTATGTCTGGATTTTTATTGCCTGTATCGGAGCCAACATTTTTTTTGCCTCTGAGAGATATATCGCGATGAAAGGATATTTAAATTTGGCCTTGCCGATGCTTTTGATATATTACATAATAAAAGAATCCGTCTCCTTCGGAAGAAAATTCGAGCTCCTCGCAAAAATCATCTCTTTTTGCAGCATACTGGTGGCTTTGGGAGGCGTTCTTGAAGCATTCTTCGCCTTTAACCCCTTATATGAAAATTGGATAAAAAACCCGTTTTATGAGGCATTAAAAAATGGCTTTATTCATATAAAACCAAGTTTGGCCCAACCCGGATTTATGAGCGGTTGTATTTTTAGCCCGGCCTCTACCCAGTATCATCCGACCGTTCTGGGAAGTTACCTCCTCGGGAGCCTGCCGTTTAATTTTCTATTGTTTAGAGACGACAGGCCGGTATTAAAATTATTGGGGAGCACGGGTTTAATCCTCGGCATTACGGTAATAATATTAAGTTTTTCCCGGAGCGCATTTTTAGGTTTGATAGCAATGATTATATTGTACCTTTTGATGCAGAAAAGGTATTGTTCTGTCTGCCTGTTTTTTATTTTCTTATTTATTTTTATGATCTTATGCAGTTATTTGCCGCATC
>VGKM01000199.1 GCA_016867005.1 Candidatus Omnitrophota bacterium
CGCAATTTAAGCGCAGCTATCGTTGATTTAATAAAAGAAGGAAAGGTATTCTTAGGGATCTGCCTGGGAATGCAGCTTTTATTTGAGGGGAGCCAGGAGGCAGAAGATACATTAGGATTGGGAATATTAAGCGGCCAGGTTAAGAAATTTAATGGTTTTCAAGTTAAGGTACCTCATATGGGCTGGAACCAGTTAAAAATAACAGATAATAATTGCAGGTTGCTGAAGGGTATTCCGGATAATTCTTATGTTTATTTCTGCCACTCTTATTATCCTGCGCCGCAGGACGATTCTGTAACCGCAGCTACCTGTGATTATGGCATTAATTTTTCCGCGGTTGTGGCCAAAGGAAATTGTTTCGGGGCGCAGTTCCATCCGGAAAAAAGCCAGGAAATGGGCTTAAAGATGCTCAAGAATTTTGTGGAAATGTAATTATGATTATTATTCCGGCAATAGATATTAAAGACGGCTGTGTTGTCCGCCTGACCCAGGGAGATTTTAAAAATAAAAAGATTTATTCAAAAGACCCGGTTAAAACCGCCAGGTATTGGGCATCGCAAGGAGCAGGCCTGATCCATGTTGTTGATTTAGACGGGGCGAGTTCCGGCAAGCCCGTTAATTCTAAAATCATAAAAGAGATTGCCAGAAATGTCCGGGTACCTGTTCAATGCGGCGGCGGTATAAGAAGCATTCAGATCATAAAAGGCCTTCTCGGAGCAGGTATTTTCCGGGTGGTCTTGGGGACAAAAGCAGTAGAAGATAAAGATTTCTTAAGCAAGGTTTTTAAGCAGTTTAAGAACAGCGTGATTGTCAGTGTTGATGCAAAAAATGGCTTGGTGGCTGTAAAGGGATGGGGTAAGGCCCTAAAAGGCGTTGATGCGCTGGAATTCGGCCGGGACCTGAAAAAAGTAGGTTTTTCCCAGGCGATCTATACGGATATTTCTAAAGACGGCACTCTTAAAGGGCCGAATATCCCGGGTGTGAGAAAATTTCTAAAAGAAACAGGCCTGGGGGTGATTGCTTCGGGAGGCATTTCTTCTTTAGATGATTTGCGCCGGCTTAAGTTGCTGGTAAAAGACGGATTAACGGGAATAATAGTCGGAAAGGCGCTGTATGAAGGAAGGTTTACCTTGCAGCAGGCCTTAAGGGTTGTCTAAACAGGGAGGTGTGGGATGGCAAGGAAGTTTGTTTTAGGGATAGTTTTATTTGTTTTTGTTTCTGTTTTATCGGGGTGTGCCACCGGCCGCATCAAACAAAAAGACGGCGAAATACAGGGGTTGAGGAACCAGGTTTCAGTGCTTGAGGCACAGGTAAGTTCCCGCGACGAGGAAATAAATTCATTGAGAGAAGAGTTAAGCAAACTTGAATCCTCTCAGGGGAGCATGGCCATGAAAAGAAAGATGATCCCTGAAGCAAAATCCCGTCCTTCTATTAAGCAGATCCAATCCGCATTAAAAAATGCCGGTTTTGCGCCGGGCGCAGTTGACGGAAAAATGGGCAGGCAGACCAAAGATGCGATAAAATCATTCCAGAAGGCAAATAATCTGACGGCAGACGGAAAAGTCGGAAAGAAAACATGGGAATTACTGAAAGAATATTTATATAAGAAAGTCAAATGAGGTATCAGCTCTCAGCCGAAGATGCTTGCTAAACGCATAATTCCCTGCCTTGATATTAAAGACGGCCGGGTGGTTAAAGGGGTAAAATTTCTCGGCCTGAAGGATGCCGGTGACCCGGTTGAGGTTGCCAAAATCTATGACCGGCAGCAGGCAGATGAGTTGGTATTTCTTGATATTACCGCAAGCGTTGAGGACAGAAAAACGCTTGTTAACCTTGTGGATGCTATCGCCGTAAATATTTATATGCCTTTTACGGTAGGCGGCGGTATTCGTGATATTAACGATATAAGGGGCCTTTTAAATGCCGGGGCTGATAAGGTTTCGATTAATACCGCCGCAGTAAAAAATCCCGGATTGATCAAGGAATCTTCCGTAAAATTCGGCAGTCAGTGTATAGTGGTGGCGATTGATGCTAAAAAAATGGGGGATTTTTGGGAAGTATTCATTAATGGCGGGAGGACCCCTACCGGTATAGACGCAGTTGATTGGGCAAAAAAAGCCGCTGAATTGGGCGCAGGAGAGATCCTTCTTACGAGCATGGATTTTGACGGTACAAAAGATGGATTCGACATTGCCCTTACTAAATCCGTTACCTCGGAAATAAACATCCCTGTAATTGCTTCGGGCGGGGCAGGGGCTCCGGAACATTTTTATGATTGTTTTTTAAAAGCAGGCGCAGATGCGGGCCTGGCAGCTTCAATTT
>VGKM01000200.1 GCA_016867005.1 Candidatus Omnitrophota bacterium
TTTAGCGCTTCAGGCATCCATTTCGCTTGGGGAAGTGCCTAACCCTGTAACCAGTAATAAAGAAGAAGACCTTGTGCAGGCAAAATTTCTTATTGATACCTTAGGTATGCTTAAAGGAAAGACCCAGGGTAATCTGACAAAAGAAGAGGAAGTGCTTTTAGAGAACGTCCTTTACGAGCTGAGGATGCAATATATTAACAAATCAAAATCACAAGGAGAATCAAAATGATAGATAAAGAACTATTGAATATCCTGGCTTGTCCTGCCTGTAAAGGCGATGTGGAATTTAAGGACAACAAGATCGTCTGCAAGAAATGCGGCAAGAAATACCCTGTTAGAGACGGTATCCCTGTTATGCTTATCGATGAAGCAGAGAGCTAAGATGAAACAAATATTAGTGATCCACGGCCCCAATCTGAATCTTTTGGGCACAAGAGAACCCCAGATCTACGGCAGGACAACTTTAAAACAAATAAATTCTTCCTTAGAAAAACTGGCCAGGAAGCGTAAGGTGCGCATAAGAATCGTCCAGTCGAATATTGAAGGAAAAATCGTTGATTTAATCGGCAAGGCAAAGAATAAATTTGACGCCATACTGATAAATCCGGCTGCCTATACACATACAAGCGTTGCCATAAGGGATGCCATTGCTGCTTCAGGCATCCTGACGGTGGAAGTGCATCTTTCCAATATCCATACCCGTGAAGAATTCAGGCACAAGTCGCTTATCAGCCCTGTAGTAAGAGGCAGCATTCTTGGTTTTGGCCCGGCAAGTTATTTATTGGGCTTGGATGCCTTAATCGATATCTTGCATGTCAGTTGACCCCCGTTTAAAGAAAA
This sequence comes from Candidatus Omnitrophota bacterium, assembly GCA_016867005.1. Lineage (GTDB taxonomy): Bacteria > Omnitrophota > Gorgyraeia > Gygaellales > Profunditerraquicolaceae > VGKM01. The sequence continues at coordinate 841 of VGKM01000200.1, forward strand.
TTTATCCTGAGTTTGCCAAGCTTGAAATAGACGGCCTGCTTGTTTCAAGCGAAGCTAACATTTCATACCTTTCGGGTATGCGCAGCCGCGACGCCTACCTTATTATTTCAAAGAACAAAACCATCTATATCACTGACTCTCGTTACACCGAAGAGGCAAGAAAAATCCTTAAAAACTGCACGGTAAGGCAGATTGAGTCGTCGGTATTTAAGACGATTGCCGCTGTCTGCAAAGAATTGAAATTTAACCGCTTTGGTTTTGAAGAAAGGCAGCTGCCTTATGCCGAATATGATTTGATCAGGCAGGAGACCGGTTATATTTTGGAACTTATCCCCACTCATGGGCTGGTTGAGGGTTTACGCATTATTAAAAACGCCGATGAAATAGATAAGATCAAAAGGGCTACTGCGATTGCAGTCAATGCCTTTAAGTTCATTAAAGAATACCTGCGCGTAGGCATAAAAGAGGCTGAGATTGCCGCAGAACTGGAGCGGTTTATCCGCTATAACGGCGCCTATTCTTCAAGTTTTGACATTATTGTTGCCTCAGGCCCGAATTCCTGCTATCCGCACCATGCAACAGGTGCAAGAAAGCTTAGAGAAGGCGATCCGGTGCTTATTGACCTGGGAGTTGATTACCAGGGTTATAAATCCGACTTGACAAGGACGTTCTTTTTAGGTAAAATAAACGTTTCGTGCAAAAGGATTTACAACATTGTGCTTGAGGCTCAAAACAGGGCAATTAAGGCAATAAAACCAGGCGTAGAAATCAGGCAGATTGACGCGGCAGCCCGGCAATTTATAGCAAAAAAAGGATATGACAGGGCTTTTAGCCACAGTACAGGCCATGGCATCGGCATAGAGGTGCATGAGGCCCCGCAGATTTCCGGCAGGGACAGTACTAAACTGAAGCCCGGCATGGTATTTACAGTGGAGCCGGCAGTGTATCTGACAGGTAAATTTGGTATCAGGATCGAAGATATGTGTTTAGTGACAGAGAAAGGAGCTGTGATTTTAAGTGGCACTCTCAATAAATGAAGTTAAATCAGGATTGACAATTTTGGTAGACGGTGAGGTTTTTCTTACTATGGAATGCCAGCATGTAAAGCCGGGCAAGGGCTCGGCATTTGTGCGCGCCAAGATGAGAAACCTCAAAAAAGGCACAGTTTTGGAAAAAACCTTCCGTGGGGACGAAAAAGTGGAAGAGGCGTTTGTCGAGGAAAGAAAACTTCAATATCAGTATTCTTCGGGCGGCATGTTCCATTTTATGGACCTGGAGAATTATGAGGATGTTGCAATTTCCGAAGACAACGTAGGAGAGCAGAAAAAATTCCTTAAAGATAACCTGGAGATCCTCGCCTATTTTTTTAAGGGCGAATTCCTTAATATAATTATGCCGTTTTTTATCGAGTTTGAGATCAGGAACACCGAGCCCGGCATAAAGGGCGATACTGCAAAGAGCGGCACAAAACCTGCCGAAA
>VGKM01000201.1 GCA_016867005.1 Candidatus Omnitrophota bacterium
GCATTGGCAGACGAGGTCTTAAATATGGAAACCTTGCTTAAATTGACAGTGACCATCGTCATAATAAGCAGGATGACCAGGACGACGATAAAAATAGGGGCCAGCTGCCCCCTATTATCGGAAGATAATTTATTTTTATGAAAAGATGTAAACATATGCTTTTTTTATTTATCTGCTATCTAATAATACCTCATTCTCTTCAAGTTCAGGAGCCCTGTAAACCGGCCAATTCAACTCATATGTATCCGAAGCAGTGCCTGCGGCAACACGAGTTTCATTGTATCGTAGCTGGCGCTCAACAATCTGATTATTGGACCAAAACCAGATCTTGATTATACCGCCTATCAGGATAACAACCATTATCAACGTGATTGCTACCTCCAGCGAACTCTGCCCTCTTTTGTTGAATATTCTTTTCATTTTAAAATCCCGTAATCCATTCTTTACCGCGGCCCACTTCGGTGCCGACTGCGGACTCACTATATCTATATTGCCCTTCTGAATCTTTATATAGCCCCTGCTCTACAGACCAAAGCTCTTTTGGCCCTTCGATTACGCCATCATTATCGGGATTGCTATCACTATCTTTATCGCGTATTGTATAGGTAAGGGAGGTAGTAATAGTATCTTCCAGTTGCGATCTCTTAGTAGTAGCGATTAAAGACGGGGTTTCCCGTTTTTGCACCTCTTCAGAAAACCTGGTATTGGTTTCTACATTAGTATCGTCTATCCTGAAAGAGCGGGTTTCATCCTGGTCCTTAGGCACAAAATCCCTGTAATTCCACGCCTTTTCATCATCGTTAATCTTATAAACAATTAAGCTCTCTGCCTGGGAACCGACTTTCGGTATGGCCCAAAAAACATTCGAGGAATAGCCAGTTGTTGTGGGGGACCCCTTTCTAAAACCCGAGGTCAAATCTACGTGGCGCCTGTTCTGCATCATTGTATATTGCACGCTGGCGCCTGCGCCTTCGGAACTTTCTCCCTGGTAGGTGCATGCCTTTTGCAGGGCGCGGCGGAATGTTTCCATTTCTGCATACTGCTGGTCATTCATCCGCTGCAGAAAAGAAAGTAAAATGCCGAATATAAGCAGTATAAGGCTGCCAAAAATAGTCAATTCAATTATCGACTGCCCTTTCCTATTTTTCATTTTATCCTGCCCTCAAAAGTGAATCTATCCTTGCCTGTACCTGAGCTGCCTGCTGCCTTAATTTAGCTGCTTCTTTTAATTTTGCGTTTGCCTCGCTAATCATCTGGTTGCCTTTATTAGCCAGGTTTCTTCTCGCCCTCCGGCACGATGAGGAACCATGGCAACTCATCCTGCTTGCCCTTCTTACAAGTTCCTGCCCCTTGGTCTTTAATATTGCGGCTGCTTTTTCCAATTCTACTGCTTTAAGCAACAATCCGTCTCTTATGGATTCGAGGACCTTGATATTGCTTTCATTCTCCGCCTCTTTTGGGTCATATTCCTGATTTGCCTGGTCTTGTGCATCTTCGTAATCCGGATCATTAAAATCTCCGAAGTCAGCGGGGACAAAAGTATTGATATCCGGCTTATACGTCGACCTCCCCGTATCCATTGTAGTACTATCAAATGTTATAGCTGTAGGCGTAGTATCTAAATAAGCCAGCCTCTTGCCGCCGCCCTCAAATGTCTCTTCTCTAGAGAGGGTCTCTGAGCTGACTTCGCTTTCGCTCACCGTATCAACATTCGGGTCGACTTTGGCCACCTGGGTAACATTGTCTTTATTAATGAAAAAATCCGACATCTCCTTAACCTTCCCCTGGAAGCCGCGTTTAATATAAATATTCATCGTCACTAACACCAATGAAACTATTCCCAATATTATCGCGTATTCCATAAAAGCGCTGGCTTTTTTCATTTTATCACCTCTTGGGTTCCGCGGAAAAAGACGGCAATATTTCCTGCCGGTTCGTTTCCTGTATGACATTGCCCCATGACCTTGAAATACCGACTTCATCCTGCGTGCCCGAAGGATTCATGCTTTTTACCGAATAGGATTCCGTGTTTTCTTCCGAGGATTTCGCAGTAAATGACACACCGGTTGTCGCCCCCGGAGAATATGCAAATCCTCCGCTTAGCTGGTCTGTATTGCTCCTCATACGGCCCTGCATCCCACGCTTAATATAAGCGCTCATAGCGATAAGCGCAGCCACCGCTACCGCTATAACCACTGCATATTCTAATGTGCTTTGGGCCCTGGATTTCATTTTATCTTCTCGATTCATCCAATTCCTGCTGCACCTGTTTTAGGCGCGCATTTATGGAACGCTGCATATATTGATG
>VGKM01000202.1 GCA_016867005.1 Candidatus Omnitrophota bacterium
GCTGATAAAAGCCCTTATTGAATTTTAAAACCGCGCAATCATCGCCCGGGCCGACGATCACCGACGGATCAAGCTTGATCTGCTTTTTTATACGATCGATTAAACCAAATTCACCGAGATTGGCCAATAACATAATATCTGCTCAGGGATTGATAATTCCTTTTTCAGTGATTATCGCAGTGATCAATTCATGAGGGGTTACATCAAAAGCCGGATTATATACCTTAACGCCCCTAGCAGCTATCGGTTTTTTGAAAAATAACTCCGTAACTTCTTCTCTCGGACGCTGCTCTATAGGGATATCTTTTCCGGTTGAGATTTCCGTATCAAAAGTTGACATTGGCGCAGCAACATAAAACGGAATTTTATGGTATTTGGCCAGGATCGCCAGGCCGTATGTGCCGATTTTATTGGCTGAATCGCCGTTAGAGGCAATCCTATCAGCCCCGGTGATCACTTTATCGATTTTTCCTTCGCGCATTAAGCTGGCGGCCATATTATCGCAGATAAGCGTTACATCAATGCCTTTTTTCTTTAATTCCCATGTTGTGAGGCGGGCGCCTTGCAACAGGGGCCTGGTTTCACAGGCAAAAACTTTGATTTTCTTGCCTTTTTCGTGAGCGCGGTAAATCACGCCGAGCGCCGTACCGTAATCAATCGTTGCCAGGATCCCCGCGTTGCACACCGTAAGCACAGAATCACCTGATTTTAATAAAACAGAGCCAAAATCCCCTATTTTGCGGCAAGCTTCCCTGTCCTCTTCAATAATTATTTCTGCTTCCCGGAACATTAATTTTTTTATCGCGCTCATTGGCTTCTCTTTGTTTCTTACGGCAACGCTTGCCATCCTTTCTATACCCCAGAAAAGATTACGCGCAGTAGGCCGCGATGAAGCAATATATTTTGCCGTTTTATCTATCAAGGCGGCAAAATCCTTAAAATTTTTCTTGTCGGTATCCTTTACCCCCAGATAAATACCTAATGCCGCAGCTGCACCTAATGCCGGAGCGCCTCTTACCTTCAGCTCTCTTATTGCATGCCAGAGAGTTTCCAGGTCTTTAATATAAAGGTATTCTAACTTTCCCGGCAGCTTTGTCTGGTCAATGATCTTAATTTTATTATTTTTCCACTCTATCGTCCGCATATTCATCCCTATAACCCTAATAATCTTGCCACAAAACTCTTCTTGACCTTAATTGCCGAATTGGGGCAAACTTCCTGGCAGCAAAAACAGGCAATGCACCCCTTGTAATTAATAACTATCCTGTTATTCTCTAAGCGTATTACTTTTTTCGGGCACGCCTTAACACAGGCAGCACACTGAATACAATTATCTTTTTCTACGCAAGGATAGTACCTGATAAGCTTGCGCGCCAAATTGGCAATCGGTTTCGGTATCTTCCTCTCTTTTATTGATGATAACGGTATCTTAAACGGCTCAACTGATAAAGAACCCAGCGGCTCTCCCACGAAATCTATCATAGACAAGTCCGCCTGGCCAAGGTTTCTTTCCCCGGCAATCCTTGTAGTCAGGACATCTTTCGGTTTTATGCCCATAATATGCGCCATAGCGCTATCAAGCGCCACACAATCTGCGCCAACCAGCAATAAACCGAGTTCTCTGGGTTTACCGCTAGTGCCCGGCCCCTCACCCTCCATGGCAATAATCCCGTCTACAATCGTCAAGGCCGGCCTTGCTTCAGCGTAAATATCTACCAGGATATTTGCAAAAGCGCCTGGCTCGAAATAATTTTTATGCAATTCGGTCTTGAATGTCCCCGGGACCAGCCCGAAATTATTTTTTATTGCGCCCGATAAACAAGTCAAGCCATGTGTCTTGAATTTAGGAAGATTAATATAATAATCGCATTCATCAAGCAAGGAAATCAGCGGAAAATCCTTGCGCATCCGTTTTTTATTAAACTCTACAAGTTCTGCGCCTTCTTCAAGGCAAATTTTTTTAATACCGGTCTCTTCATAAACCTGGTCAACTTTCTCGATATATTTTCCCCAAACACTGGGACTATCCCCTACAATAACCCTGCAGTTGATCTCTTTTAATATCCTTATTACCGCCCTTACCACTTCCGGATGGGTAGTAATCGCGCACTCCGGGGCTTTTGCCATCAAAAGGTTTGGTTTGAGCAGGCATAAGCTGCCCGGCCTGATGAAGCTTCCGGCCCCGCCTAATAGATCAAGCGCTTTTCTTACAGAAGCATACACAAGTCCGGAATCATAGCTTCCGCATTTCACTAACGAAACCTTTGAAGTCATTTCAGCTTA
>VGKM01000203.1 GCA_016867005.1 Candidatus Omnitrophota bacterium
GGTAATCGCCTCATAAAGCCAGTCCTCTTCCAGAAAATCTTCATACTCAGGGTGCCTTACGAAAGGCAGATGGCTATGCAAAATAATACACAGGTATCCTTTGGTCATTTCTTTTTTTCCTTTAAAATTATTTGGCCAATTCTCTATTTACCGAATGGCTTTTTGTTTCCTTATTTACAATAGGGGTAATGGTTATGGTCTCAACATCGTCAGAAGATGTCCCCTGGCAAGGTATGACCTGTTTCCCGTCAGGAAGCGCAAAACGCAAAGAGAACGTCCCATCAGGCCTTAATTTTATCGGTGCCCCTTGTACGGTGACTTTGGCATCCGGCTCAGTGGCGCCATAAACGATCAGCTCGGTGTTAACTACCATCCAGAATTTGCGCGCAGGAACAGGTTTTTTTACGGGGCTGGCCATTGAAGCAATGCCTCCCGAAGCAGAACTCACCGCCTGCTTGAACCTTTCCACCCAGATTTTCCCGATGGGCGAACTTCGTCCGAACCCGAATCCCATTCCGTAAAGCCGGGCAAACATATCTTCCGGGATCATCCATTCTTCATCGGTAATCCAGCTTGGCCCATCAAGAGGCGTCTGTACGGTATTAGAACGCAGTATTGTAATAAACTGCCCGTTTGCCAGCTTTAAGCCCAGATCAACACACCAGCTCCTGCCCGGCCCTTGAGTATCAACGTACCAATTATTGGCATCATAATTAATTTCAATATCAAAGAACCTGTTTGCATTAGATCCGTTAAAGATAACTGAGGTCACATCGTAAACCCTGAGTACCGGTTTTGCCGAATGAAAACTATCTCCTAATTTATTCTTGAAGCTATCCATGGTTTGCGGAGTCAATTCCCAATAAGTGTGCAGCCACCAGGAATCACGGACTAAGAGCACGATCCTGTCGTCGCCGTATCTCGCAGATAACTCCTGTACTTTGCGCGGGGTCCTTCTCGGAGCTGGAGGGGTAAAATATTTAGAGCGTTCGATAGCAGTTTCCTGAGTGCCCAGGATTTCCTTCTTAAATTTCTGCATTCCCTCTTGCTTGTTTAAATCTTTGGCGGCGGTTTTTTTCCTGCTTTTTACCTGCTTTTTTATTTCAATCGCCTTCTTGATTTTATCTTTTATTTTCCGCAAGATAGCCATCTTTTACCTCCTTCGTTTACGCTTAACAAAAAAGGGGATACGTATCCCCTTCGAACAAAAACTTGTTTGTTCTTTAAGAAATCAATCTTATATCATCGTTTTGGCTTAGACGACTTTGAAAGAGCGTCTTTTAAGTCCTCTTCCAGCGCCTCTTTAAGTTTATTTACTTTCTGCAGCTCTTCTTTTAAGCTCTGATTTACCAATTGCTCCTGAAGCAATGCCTTCTTAACAGTTTCCTGCGAGGCCTTTTCTGTTTCAAGCTCCTGATTAAGCGATTTAATTTTTGCTTCAAGCGAGGCCTTTTCCGAAGAGAACTTACTCATTTTTTCTTCAAGGTCAAGGCGGGTTGCCATTTCTTTATCCCGCGCCATCTTCTGCTTACGCGCGCCTGCGCATGAACTTACGGAACCGATAAAGAATATTGCCGCCAGTACCGCTAAAATTATAAGGACCCTGTTCTTTAAATTCTCATCCATCCTGAGCTACCTCCTGATAGAAAAAAAGGATAAATTATTTAAGATGGCTTCCGGGGACAGGCGCTTCTTCGCCCTGGCCCTTTACTTTTGTTACCTGCGGCAGAATCACTATTTCAACCCGGCGGTTAAGCTGGCGGCCTTCCCTTGTATCATTAGATGATACAGGGGTGTATTCACCGTAGCCGATAGCGGATACGCGCTCAGGCGAAATGCCTTTATTATCCACCAGATAGTGCAAAACGCTTAATGCCCGTGCGCTTGATAATTCCCAGTTTGACTTCCATCCACTTGACTTAATCGGGATATTGTCTGTGTGGCCTTCTATACCTATATTAAGCTGCGGGACATTTTCCTGCAGAACCTGAGCCACTTTATTTAAAGAATCGTATGCTTCCGTCCTGATCTTTGCTTTACCGGAATCAAACAAAACATCCGCGACAAAAGTGATTACAAGGCCTTTTTCGCTCATCCTCAAGCTCAATTGCTTATCCTTGATCTCCTGCGCGAGGCGCTCTTCAAGAAGGCGCTTTGTCTGGGTCAATTCATCAAGCTGATTTGATAATTCATGGATTTTATCCATATCCGAACGCCTGCCTGATTGGAAAATAAAAGTACATCCAGCCAAGGCAATAATCAAAAACAATACACTTATGCT
>VGKM01000204.1 GCA_016867005.1 Candidatus Omnitrophota bacterium
CCTCTGTAAACTCACTATCAATTTCTATGCCTCCCAGAGGCGTATTGAAAATCCCGCTGGCATATATAGATGCACCGGCAAAAGGATAGTAGTGGCTGGTACCGATCACAACAACTGTTTTATAGGGGGCATCTTTGATTAATTTGTACCCGAGCGCAGCAGTAGGGCCGGAAAACCCATACCCTGCATGCGGCAGAATCAAACAGAATACTTTTCCCTTCATCGGCTCAGGATGAGCTCCTGCCATAAAACCATCGATCATTTCCGATAATTCCCGGGGATCGCCGGGATAAAACGCCCCGGCAACGTTAGGCTCTTTTATTGATACTTCTGCATAAGCCGTTGTGAGCGAAAAAATAAAGAACATAAAAATCAAAAAACTCTTATTTCCACCTGCCATAGATTTTCTCCCCGCAAAACTTACATTTTCCATCTATAATATTATTCTCCACGATAAAATACCCCTTGCGCTCAATGATAACTTTTCCGCATTCAGGGCAATAGGTATTTTCCGCGGCATGCCCTACAACATTACCGATATAGACATAGCTTAAGCCGCTTGCCTTAGCAATATCCCTTGATTTCTCAAGCGTATCAACGGGCGTTGGGAAAAGGTTAAAAAGTTTATACGTAGGCCAAAAACGCGATAAATGAAGAGGGGTGTCCGCGCCCAGATTCTCTTTTATCCACAGGCACATTTCCTCCATATCTTTAGGGTCATCATTAAACCCGGGCAAAACTAAATTGGTAATCTCAAGGTGCACTCCTTCCTGGCGGAGAACTTTAAGCGTTTCAAGCACAGGCCCAAGCGACCCTTCGCAAAGCTTAACATAATAATCGTCTTTAAACCCCTTCAGGTCAATGTTGGCCGCATCAATATATTTTACAAGCTCCTTTAACGGCTGTTCGTTTATATAACCGTTTGAATGCATTACCGTAATAAGCCCTTCTTTCTTTGCCAGCTTTGCCGCTTCAAGCATATACTCATAAAAAATAACCGGCTCTGAGTAAGTAAAAGCAATAATCTTTAACCCCGAATCCTTGACTTTTTGTATTAAATCTTCAGGTGAAAGATAAATATACTCTACTTCTTCGGTCCTCTTTTGAGAAATCTCCCAATTCTGGCAAAATTTACATTTTAAATTACAGCCGGCGGTTGCTATAGAAAATGTCCTCTGCCCCGGCAAAAAATGGAATAAGGGCTTTTTTTCAATAGGGTCAACGTCATTTAAAGAAACTAATTTTCCGAAAGAAAGGGCATAGAGAGAGCCGCCTTGATTTTTCCTTACGCCACAATAACCTCTTTTTTTATCCTGGATAAAACAGCGGCGCGGGCAAAGCTGGCATTGGACGGATTTGTTTTCAATTGTATTATAAAAGAGGGCCTCTTTAGGAAGAGGCTCGGCATACAGGAAAAAAACTGAAAAATAGGACAAAAAAACAAGAAGTATAACTTTCTGCGTTATCCCCATTAAGAGATCATAGGATTAGTGGAGCAAGGGAGGATCGAACTCCCGGCCTTCGCGTTGCGAACGCGACGCTCTCCCAACTGAGCTACTGCCCCAACTTTATTACTTTACAGGCCCAAAACAATTAAAAAGTTGATATATTATAACATTAATTCTCGGAAGGATAAACAAAAACTAGAGGTATTGTTATTTAAAAGCAGTGCTATAAGTATGGAAGCGGCTTTTTAGCATAACCTGGGGGTTATCTACGCTTGCTGCTGAAGCAGGGTCATAGCGGCCTAACAAAATAATTTCTAACCCCGAACCCCCGTTAGGGCCTGGATCTACTATATTAAGGCTTAAGCCGGATGCAGGATTAGGGGAAAGAAAAAAACTGACGCCGGAAACTATCTTTCCTGATAAGGCCTCATCTGACGGGCAACGGGGGTCCCCTGCAGGAATACAGCTAAAATTAAGCGTATTTGCGCTTAACCTATAATCAAAAAATACATCGTCGGTAAAAATCCCTGGGGTTGCTGGGGTATTTGCGTCTATGCGGATACGGACCCCATCGGCAAGGCGCTGGATAGGCGGGTTATTTATATCACCTACTGCGCGCCGCATATTCTTGCCGATATGCTCAAGAGTAAAAGTAACTTCATTTTGGACTTTAGCCCTTTTGCTAGCATTAATTGTATGGAAGCGGCCGAAGTTTTCTATGCTGGCGAAAGTCAGCACTACAACGCCTAATAAAACCATTGCTATTAGTAGTTCAAGGAGGGTGACACTTTTTTTTGACATGGATTATTGCG
>VGKM01000205.1 GCA_016867005.1 Candidatus Omnitrophota bacterium
CCTTAATAATGCGTCAGTGAGCGCAGTCCTTGGAGATAAAATGGTCAAAGGGATAAAGATAAAAAGAAACGATAAAGAGGAGATGCTGGCAGTAGAAGGTATATTTGTCGAAATCGGCTTAATTCCGAACTCAGATTTTTTCCCGGCATCCGGGAAGAATGGTCTCGGAGAAATAAAAGTTAATTGCCACAATGAAACAAATATTCCCGGTATTTTTGCTGCCGGAGATGTAACAGATGTCCCGGAAAAGCAGATTGTCATTGCCGCAGGCGAAGGTTCCAAAGCCCTCCTCAGCGCCTTCAGGTATCTTGCCCAACAAAAATGACGGATAAAAGAAAAATTAAACAGTTTTTTTCGGCGGTTGTCTTTATCATAATATTGGCCCTTGGATGGAAATTCCCGTTTCTCGGGTTTTTTATACCGTTTTGCATGCTTATCGGGTTAGGTATCGGATTATGGCACGGCCGGAAATGGTGCGATTGGTATTGCCCGCGCGGGAGTTTTTATGACTCATTGGCAGCCAATATCAGCCCAAAGCGGAAGATCCCGTTGATTTTCCGGAGTATTTACCTTAGAATTGCAATATTGATCATTTTGATGGCGGCAATGTCGGTAAATCTGATCTTCCGTTGGCCGGATGCCGGGAGAATAGGAGTGTTCTTCGTTGCGCTTTTGACAGCCACTACGATTTTAGGAGTGATTCTAGCGATTATTTTTCATCAGCGCGCATGGTGCATGATTTGCCCTATAGGGACAATAATAAATTTAATCGGCAGAGATAAAAAGCCGTTAAAGATCAATTCGGAATTATGCATAGATTGCGGGAATTGCCTGAAAGTCTGCCCGATGCAGCTTGAGTCATACAAATATAAAGGTAAGGGAATAAAGATCGTGGGAGAGCGGGATTGCCTGAAGTGCGGCTCCTGTGTTATCGCCTGTCCCGGGAAAGCACTCTTTTTTGGAGGAAATAAGGAATGAAGAAGTACAAGTTATTGGCATTATCGATAGGGTTAACCCTGATTTTTACTGCTTCTGCCTATGCAAGGGACTGGGAACTATGGAACTCAAATTTATTTACTGTCCCGCTTACTAAGAAAATCAATTACAATATCCTTGCGGAATGGCGGTATAAGAACGACATGAATTACAATTATCTTTATAAGATAGAGACCGGGCCTTCCTATAAAATAAATGATTATTTTGATGTGGCCCTTTGGTATATTTATCAAGAAAAACAAGGGTCAAATAAAATGTGGGATAGAGTGGATCTATCCTATGTTGACTTAGTGGCAAAAGTTCCGTTAAAACAATTATTTGATATAAAGGTCACTAACCGCCTGCGCCATCAGTACGATTATGATAAGGCAAAGAGTACCATAAGGGACGCCCTGAAATTCCAGAAGTCATTTCAGCTTATGAAAAATTTCGATATAGCCCCTTATATCCAGGAAGAGCCCTTTTATGATTGTAAGGCCAATAGGATTGTTGAACACCGCAGTTCCGCCGGGCTTGCTTTTACCTTTTTCAAGAAATATGCCTTGAACCTGGCGTATATGCTTAATTCAAAAAAAGCAGCAGGTTCATCCAAGTGGGGATATACAAATGTCCTCCAGGCAAACCTCAATTTAAAGTTCTGATTATTGCGATAAGGGAGAATTTAATTTCAAATTTTTCTTGACAAAAGAAATTTATCCTGTATACTCTACTATTATGATAGACATTATAGTGATAGGCCATGAGAATAACCTATAAAGGCGACTACGCCTTAAAGACAATACTTGATTTAAGCACCCACTACGGCGATGCTCCCATTACGATCCACGAATTGGCCGCCCGCGCCGATATACCGACGAAATTCCTCGAGCAGATACTTCTTGATTTAAAAAGAGGCGGATTTGTGGAAAGCAGGCGCGGGAAAATAGGGGGATATTTATTGGCAAGGCCGCCTAAAGAGATCACATTGGGGGAGGTCATCAGGTTTATAGACGGGCCGGTTGAACCTATTAATTGTTTGGATAAGCATTATAAGGGGTGCAAAGAGGTCACAAGGTGCGTCTTCCGGGATATTTGGCAGAAGGTAGAAAAAGAGACAGCAAATATAATCGATAGTATTACTTTTGATGATTTGGTGAAGAAAAATAAGAAGTTTGGTTCTTCTTTAGTTTATCAGATTTAAAATATGAGAATAGCCAGAGATATAACAAAATTAATCGGCAATACGCCTTTAGTGCGCCT
>VGKM01000206.1 GCA_016867005.1 Candidatus Omnitrophota bacterium
AGTGAGAAATTCTACGTTGAAGAAGCTTTAAGCCACTATTTAGAAGATTACGCTGATGCGCAAATCGCCAAAGACCGTTTTGCTGACCCTAAATCCAGGGTTATTTCCGGAAAAGAACTAAGGAAGCGGCTCGGTGTATAAGGTTGTCTATATTGATCAGATTGAAGAAGACCTTAAGAAGCTTGATAAGCCCACGGCTAAGAAAATCCTTGCCCGTATAGAAAATTATCTCGCTGTTGATCCCAAGGGATTAGGAAAACCTCTCAAAGGGGATTTTCTTGGGTATTGGCGCTACCGTTGGGGTGATTATCGCGTTATTTATAAAATATCGGAACAGGAAGTATTGATAATAGTCCTAAGAATAGGCAACAGAAAAGAAATTTACGGTTAGGCGGAAACATAGGATAGGACCGTTTCCGGATAAATAATTGCAGCATATCGGGTTCCGGAGGAACTGCCCCCGGAAAATCCGTACAAAAGTTGGGAATTCCGGGGACACGATATTCAATTTTAATCAAGAAAGGATTAATTCAATGAAGATTGAACGAAGTAAAATGATTGTTACTTGCGCAATTAGCTTTTTATTAGCCGGGTTTTTGACTACTACGTTGTTTGCGCAGGGCAGTGACGTGGTCGAATCAACCGCGGATGAATTCAAGACAGTGACTATCGGCACCCAACAATGGATGGCAGAAAATTTAAACATTGGTACTTTCCGAAACGGGGAATCGATACCCGAGGCAAAAACGAAGACAGAATGGGAAGCAGCCTACAAGAATGAAGCGGCGGCTTGGTGTTATTATAACAATGATTCAGCTAATGGAGAAAAGTTCGGAAGGCTATACAATTGGTATGCTGTCAATGACTCGCGCGGATTAGCTCCTGCAGGATGGCATATTCCTGCTGATGAAGAATGGACGATTCTTAGCAGTTATTTGGGCGGAGAGAACACGTCTGGTTCGAAAATGAAATCCGTTACGGGTTGGAACGGAGGAGGAAACGGCGACAATAGCAGTGGTTTTAATGGGCTCCCCGGCGGGGAACGATTATATGAAGATGCCGGGTTTTATCAGAATGGCATCGTTGGGTTTTGGTGGTCTTCTACCAAGCAAGATAAGTGGAATGCTTGGTACCGGGCACTCCATACCAGCTACGCACAATTAGGGCGCGATAATGGAGGCATGAACACGGGCTTTTCTATTCGATGCATAAAGGATTTTTAAAATAGAATAACCATAATAACCAAGCGCTTTCCGAGTTGTTCGGGAAAGCATAAAGAAGTTAACGGGGGACTTAACGGGGGACGACTTAACGGGGGACGTCCCAAAAGGGGACACCCTGATGAATTTAAGGATTGATTAACCTGTCCCACCCCAGAGGTGGGACAGGCCGATGATCCCAAGCCGGACAGAATGTGCTTGGGATTTTTGCTTTAGAGCGGTATAATATAAGCCCGTTCCGCAACGGGCGCGAATGGCAGGCGGGATTATTTGATAATAGTTTTAGCAATGGGAGATCAATATGCGAAAAGAAATAAACATAACCAAAGAGATATTGCGTAAGGCCTGTTTACTTTCACTTATGGTAGTTTTGCTTTTTGCGGCAGGCACGGCCTATGCTGATTCTTTACTTGAAGCGGCGGAAAGGGGCGATGCTGCGGCAGTCAGTTCTTTTTTGAATAATGGCGTAGATCCTGATACCAGGGACCAGCAATACGGCATGACAGCGCTTATGGTATCTGCGGCAGAAGGCCATAAAGAAGTGGTCAAAATACTTTTAGCGGCCAAAGCAGATGTGAATTTAAAAGATTGGAATTTAGGCGCATCTGTCTTAATGGGGGCCGCAGAATATGGCTATCCCGATATCATAGAACTATTGATTTCCAGCGGGGCAGATGTTAATGCCAGGGATAAAAGGGGGTTTACCGCTTTAGAGCAGGCCGCTACTAAAGGGTATCTGGAGGCCGTCAAGTTATTAATAGCTAATAAGGCCGATGTAAATGCCCAGGACAGCAAATATGGGGCAAATGCTTTAATGGGCGCTGCAGCAAATGGCCATAAAGCGATCGTAGAATTTCTTCTTATCCATGGCGCTAACCCAGGACTTAAAGCAAACAATGGCTTTACGGCTTCTGATTTCGCAAGGCAAAAAGGCCATTATGATATTTTACAGCTTCTAAATAAATAGGCCGTTTTTTTTAAATAGCCGGGCAATATGGGGTTCCGGAGG
>VGKM01000207.1 GCA_016867005.1 Candidatus Omnitrophota bacterium
CTGCTGCCGGTAAAAGCGAGGTTGCGGCGCTTTTGGCAAAAAAAATCGGCGGCGAGGTTATCTCATGCGATTCTATGCAGATTTATAAAGGAATGGATATCCTGACGTCAAAGCCCGGGAAGGCATTATTTAAAAAAGTGCCGCATCATTTGATCGGTGCGCTGCCTGTTTCAGGTGAATATAATGTTTCAAGATACCGTAAGGATGCTTTAGCAAAAATCAATGGAATAATAAAAAGGGGGAAGATCCCGGTGTTTGCCGGAGGGACAGGGCTTTATATGTCTATATTGGTTGACGGGATATTTAGAATACATAAAATCGATAGAAAGATCCGCGAAAACCTTTATAAGCTGGCAAAGGAGCGCGGTAATAAGTATTTGCATGAAATGCTGCAGAGAAAAGACCCTGAGGCCGCAGATAAAATCCATCCTAATGATACAAAACGCATTATCCGGGCTTTAGAAGTTTTTAAAGCGACAGGCAAGCCAATTTCATTGCTCCAAAAAACAAGAAAAGGCATTGCCGGAGATCATGACGTAAAAATATTTTGTTTAAACCTGCCGCGGGAGAAACTCTACGATAGGATTAATCGCCGGGTAGAATTGATGTTTAAGAATGGGTTAGTTAAGGAGGTCAGTTTGCTTAAGCGCCATAAATTAAGCAGAACCGCGCGTTTTGCTATCGGGCTAAATGAGGTAAATGGGTTTTTGGCCGGCGAATACGATTTAAATACGGCAAAAGAAATGATGAAGCGTAATACCAGATTGTATGCTAAAAGGCAGTTGACGTGGTTTCGTAGGGATAAGCGGATTAATTGGATTGAGCTTACCGGCAAAGAAAGGGCTAAGGTTATAGTGGACAGATTATGGAAAGAGTGCTTTTAGTTACAATTAAAGTCGATATTGAAAAAGACAGTTGGGGCCTTGAGGATTATGCCCTGGAACTTGAGGAGTTGGTTTCTGCCTGCGGGGCAGATGTTGTTGATAATGTTACCTGCGAGCGGGACAGGCCTACGCCCAATTTATTTATAGGTAAGGGCAAGGTTGAGGAAATCGCAATGTTGGCAGCGGAAGAAGATGTTGATACGGTGATCTTCAGCCATGATTTAACCGGGACCCAGCAGCGTAATTTAGAAGAAGTGATCGGCAAAAAGACAATAGACAGGACCCAGCTTATTTTGGATATCTTTGCCCGGCACGCCAAGACACCGGAAGGGAAAACGCAGGTTGAGCTGGCGCAGTTGCAGTATCTTATGCCCCGGCTTGTGGGAAAAGGAGTGATGTTATCACGTTTAGGCGGCGGTATCGGCACAAGCGGGCCGGGAGAACAAAAACTTGAAGTTGACCGCAGGCGGATCAGAAAAAGGATCGATAGATTAAAAGAAGATTTGAAGCACTTGTCGCTGCACAGGCAGACCTTGAGAAAAAAACGCAAAGAAAATGAAATTCCCGCGATTGCTCTTGTGGGGTATACAAACGCAGGAAAATCCACATTGTTAAATACCTTGACAGGCGCAGGCCAGGTGGTTGCGGATAGCTTGTTTACTACACTTGACCCATTGAGCAAAAGCTTGAAGTTGTCAAACGCTGAGGATGTCGTAATATCTGATACGGTAGGTTTTTTGCATAAGTTGCCTCACCATTTAATTGAAGCGTTTAAGGCAACGCTGGAGGAGGTCAAAGAAGCTGACTTATTGATCGATGTCCTTGATGCCAGCCATCCGCGCGTCCATGAATTGAGCCGCTCAGTAATAAATGTATTAAATGAGCTGGGAGCCGGGGAAAAACGCATGATTGTTGCTTTGAATAAGATTGATTTAATCGAGGATCCTTCATGGCTGTTAAAGATAAAAAATGATTTTCATAATTCTATCCCTGTTTCTGCCAAATTCAATCAGAATATTGATGCCTTGCTGCAGAAAATTGAAGGTTGTTTTGAAGAGCGCATGTCAGCATTGCATATATTAATACCGCATACACGCATGGACCTGGTGGATTTATTTTATAGAAAAGGACAGGTAAAAGAGATTAAATATGAGCAGAAAGGGATAAAGGTCTCTTTATTAATTCAGAAGAATATCGCTAGTAAGTTACTGCAAGATAGAGATATAGAGCAAATCAGTTAGAATATCTAATTATTTTTATTAATTTACCTTGACATATAACTCATCAAATGTTATACTTAACCTATCCCACCCCGGAGGTGGGATAGGTTAAG
>VGKM01000208.1 GCA_016867005.1 Candidatus Omnitrophota bacterium
CGATTGAAAAAATCATTGTAAAGACGCTCGGCAGCCCGGCATTAAAAGAGATCAAGTCGCTTTACGAGA
Organism: Candidatus Omnitrophota bacterium; assembly: GCA_016867005.1. Taxonomy (GTDB): domain Bacteria; phylum Omnitrophota; class Gorgyraeia; order Gygaellales; family Profunditerraquicolaceae; genus VGKM01. The sequence continues at coordinate 70 of VGKM01000208.1, forward strand.
AAGAAATGACCGAGCGGATATTAAAAAGCACGGAACATTAAAATGATGATTATAGACAGCCATTCTCACTGGTTACCGGAAGAAATCATCAACAACGCCCACTTTTTCCACAAGGGCTGGTCAGATATCGATGGCCAGGTTAAAATGATGGAAGAGGCAGGCATTGATAAGGCGGTTTTGTCGTATCCTACCTCTGATGCGCACCTTAAACTCGGCAGTATCAGTTTAGTTTCACGTATTTTTAATGATTTTGTGGCAAAGATCTGCCGGCACCATCCTGATAAATTTATCGGAGCGGCAGTCCTTCCTGTGGACAGCCAGGAAAACCTTTTAAGCGAGTTTAAGCGCGCCACAGAGGAACTCGGGTTTAAGGCGCTTTCACTGGCTTCAAGTTACAACGGGGTTTATCTGGATAATGCGATGTTCTTTCCTATATATAAAGAGGCGCAGGAGAAGAATATTCCGGTTTTTGTACATTCGCAAATAGTTAATCCTATAGGTTATGACCGGATAAAGGACCCGCTTCTTACCCCGGTTATTGAATATGTTTTTGACATGACTATTTGCATAGGCCAGCTTTTAATGTCAGGGGTCTTTAAAGAATACCCTGATGTAAAATTTATCTTTGCCAATTTCGGCGGAGCAATTCCTTACCTGCAGCACAGATTTGATGCAACATACCAAATGCTGCGCGGTATCAATTTCGCCAAGGACCTCGGCAAGAACCCGACGGAATACCTTAAAAATATTTATGTAGATACCGGAGGGGACAAAGTTAAGGCGAATTTCCTTTTAAGTTTAGAGTTTTTCGGCCCGGGGCATATTTTATGGGGCAGCGACTGGCCGGCGAAAAAAGATGCGGCGGCGGGGATTAAAGCTGTGAGGGATCTGGATATCAACGAAGAAGATAAGGCCGGTATTCTGGGCGGGAATTTAGAAAGAATGCTGGCTTTAGAGTGAGAAGATTAAAAAGATGATAAAATTATTGAATCTGATCATTGGCGGGACGGCGGGGACGATTGCCCGGTATGTTTTAGCCGGAGCCGTGTATAGGCTTATCGGCGTCGGCTTCCCTTATGGCACGCTGGTTATAAATGTCAGCGGATGTTTTATTTTGGGAATATTGGTCGCTTTGGCAGAAAAAAAATTCATGCTTAACCCGGACATGAGAATTTTATTGATGGTCGGTTTTTGCGGGGCATTTACTACATTTTCAACTTTGATATTGGAAACAGATAATCTTCTCAAGAGCGGTGAAGGCCTGAAGGCATTCACAAATATATTCGCCAGCGTGATGCTGGGCTTTATATTATTCAAGGCCGGTTCCTTACTCGGAGAGCTTATTTAAGGAGGCAAACATGAAAATTCCTGCGGACGGAAAACTTTTAAGGATTTTTATCGGCGAGCGGGACAAGTGGAACGGCAAGCCGCTTTTTGAGGAGATCATATTTTTAGCCAAGAAAAACGGCCTAGCAGGGGCTACGGCAATAAAAGGTTTTATGGGATTCGGCTGCAAAAGCCACATGCATACCGCCAATCTTCTGCGGCTTTCTGAAGACCTGCCGATAATCATTGAAATCGTGGATAGTGAAGAAAAAATCAATCAGTTTGTGCCTGAACTTGATAATATGGTTAAAGACGGTTTGATTACTTTGGAAAAAGCAAACGTAATAATGTACCGGGCTTAATTTAAGGAGGAAAAGACATGCAGATGCAGAAGGAAGTACATTTGACCGGGAAAGACCTGACACAGATGGTGCAGCTTAGGCCGCAGGATGTAGGGAAATATGCGATTGTGCCTGGCCCCAAGGACAGATTAGAAGTATTGATGAAAAAATTAGAGAATCCGGTGAAGAATTTTTCTTTTATGGAATATACGATGTATACCGGAACCTGGCAGGGGATAAAGATTACCGGGATTAACGGCGGAAGGTTCTCTACGGATACCTCGATTACCTCGGAGGTCATGTGTAATGCCGGGATCCAGAACATTATTCGTATCGGTACCTGCGGCGCGCTGGATGAAAATATTAAAGTCGGGGATATAATTGTAGTCGATAAAGTCATCCGGGGTGACGGGGTAACCCCCTATTATGTAGATAAGGATTTCCAAACAAAAGCCGATAAAACAATAAGCGATACTTTG
>VGKM01000209.1 GCA_016867005.1 Candidatus Omnitrophota bacterium
GTAAAACTGGAATGGTTTGAAAAATGCCCCGAGGCAACGGAAAAAATAATCAAAGCAGGCGTGGCAGTAATGGGCCATATCGGGCTTACCCCGCAGACCGCGGAAAAGCAAGGCGGCTTCAAGGTGCAAGGAAAAGATGCGGAAGCTGCAAACCGCCTTATCGGGCAAGCGGAATTATTGGAAAAACTTGGATGCTTCTCAATCGTCCTGGAATGCGTGCCTGATAAGTTAGCGGAAATTATCACAAAGAAACTGAAGATCCCCACGATCAGCTGCGGAGCGGGAAGCTACTGCGACGGCCAAGTCCTGGTTACACATGACCTCTTGGGCCTTTTTGACCGCTATAAACCTAAATTCGTAAAACAATACCTGAACCTGGCTCCCTTGATCCAAAAAGCAGTGGAAGATTACAAATCCGAAGTCATTGAAGGCAGGTTTCCGGATAAAGAACATAGCTTCACGATAAAAGAAGAGGAATTAAAGAAAATCAAATAACCTAAAAAATGGCAAAGAAAATCAATCTTACCAAATACCTCGCGATCGCCGTAACTTTAGCTGTCGGCATTTTATTTGTGATCAAGTTTGCCGGGCCGCAGCTTTTGAAATTATATATTACAGCCGGTTACGGTACCTGCAAAGAAAACCCCGTGCTTTGCATGGCGCCGAGCATGGAAATAATCAAGACCCGCATTGACAGGGGCTATATTGCCAAACTGGTCCCCTTTAAATTCCCCGAGCCAAAAACAGAGGTCTATATGCCGCTTAACTTCACTGTCTACAAAGGCGAGGTAAAAGAAGCGTATTTTAAGAAATTAAAGAGAACACAAATAAAACAGGTGGCTTATTTACTATACAGAAAGCCGAATTTTTTCGTCAATCTTTTCCCGCAGATCACCAAAGGAAAAATACAAAATGACTATGACTTCCTGAAAAAGGTAATGAACGCCAATATCAACAGCATAAAAGATATTACGGACGCGTTTTTTGTGATCATGAAGTGCATTTTTATCCCTGATATGGGCGACCAGAAAAACCTGATCATGGCAGAATTCACCTTGGGAGAAAAAAGAGGGTTTATTAACTATAACCTGACCCCGACAGTTAATTATTACGATTGTAATTTGATCAATAATCAATGCGAATTCTTTAAGCTTTATATCAAAGACACGGGGGCGACTCTGGACCTGGATAAGGTCTTTGCGATCATCTCGACTATTGAATCCGACACAATCGGATGCCCGCGTGAAATAGACGGTAAAAACTTTTATTGATTTTAAGGCCAATTTGTGTTAGATTTAAAATTCTATGGCTGAGATCATAATGGATAAAATCGTTGCACTCTCCAAGCGCCGCGGGTTCATATTCCAATCCTCGGATATTTACGGCGGTTTAAGCAATACCTGGGATTACGGGCCTTACGGGGTTGAACTGAAGAATAACGTCAAGCGGGCATGGTGGAAATCCAACGTCTATGAACGAAGCGATGTCTTCGGCATGGATGCGGCAATACTCATGCACCCAAAGGTCTGGGAAGCATCCGGCCACGTTGAAAACTTTTTTGATTTAAAAAGCGACTGTAAATCCTGCAAGCTGCGTTTTAAAGCCGCGGACTTAAAAGATACCAAAATTTGCCCTTCTTGCGGAGGAGAGTTAACTGAAGCGCGCCCGTTTAACTTGATGTTTAAAACTCATCAGGGCCCGGTTGAAGATGCTGCTAACCAGATTTATCTTCGGCCGGAAACTGCTCAGGGCATGTTTGTAAATTTCCTGAACGTACTCGATACGAAACACCCTAAGCTTCCTTTTGGCATGGCACAGATCGGCAAGGCCTTCAGGAATGAGATCACGCCAGGAAATTTTACCTTTCGCACGCGCGAGTTTGAACAAATGGAAATAGAATATTTTGTAAAACCTGCGGATGCGGATAAATATTACGAGTATTGGGTTGAACAAAGATATAATTGGTATTTATCGCTGGGGTTGAAAAAAGAAAACTTGAAAAAACGCGAACACGCCAAAGATGAACTGGCTCATTATGCCCGCGCCTGCACTGACATAGAATACAATTTCCCCATTGGCTGGTCAGAGCTGGAAGGCATCGCAAACCGCACTGATTTTGATTTACGCCGGCATTCTGAAGTAAGCGGCAAAGATTTGAAATTTTTTGATGATGCAGCAAAAGAAAAATACCTGCCTTTTATTATTGA